>NZ_JAGQBV010000061.1:0-11399 GCF_024345815.1 Cyanobium sp. HWJ4-Hawea
GCTGGATCGTGCCGGCAGCGGTCATCAACATCGGCATGTAGCGATCCAGGGCCGCCGCCGCCAGCAGCACCGCCTTGTAGCCGGCGATATTTGCTTGGGACGAGAGCACGTCCATGCTCTGGGCCCTGCTGATGCGGGGCAACAACTCCAGGGCGAAGGCTGAAACCCCACGGCTATTGAGGGTTTGCACCATCGGTTCGGCGCCGTAGGGGGAAAGCAGGCCCGCCAGCAGGGCACCAGCCTTGAGCCGCCCGAGGGATTCAGCTGGCGGGGTGTTCACACAGAGCACCACATCGGTGGAGGCCCAGGCCCGCTCCGGCTCGCCGATCAATGCGGCCCCAGCGGCGGCGTAATCGGCGTCGGCATAGCCAGCCCCAACCCCGGCTCCCTGCTCAACCTGCAAAGTAAAGCCCTTGGTCGAAAGCCTTTTCACCGTTTCCGGTGTGGCCGCCACCCGTTTCTCGCCGTGGCGCTCTTCCCTGGGGATGAATACATCTGGCAAACCTGATCCCCCTGGAGACATAGCTCCCAATCTCAGTTCAATGTGCAACAGGAGCCCAGGCAGTGGCGGCAAATGTGCGCAGTTGCCCACCCTTTGTCATCAGAGCAACGGCGTCACACCACCGGCAGCAGCTCCTGCTCAATCGCTTCCGCCTGGGGGACACAACCCTGACGGCGCAACAGCCTGGCCCGCAAAATCATCGGGTCTATGTCGCACTCAAGCCAGAGACAGGCCTCCAGATGGAGCCTGCGCTGGGCCAGGGGAAGCACCCACGGCTCCGACTGGGGAGACGACTGGGCCATGGAACGGTCAAGCCAGAGAATATGAACAAAAGCTAGAGAAGCGGCAGCAAATGCCCATAGGCCAGAACACCTAATCGGCCCGCTCTGCGCCCACAATGCGGCGATGCACAGACCCCGATCCAGGCAAGGAGATGGCCCCACCATCCTTTGACCTGGTTCCCAGGCCAGCCCATGACCAAACTCCCAGGCCAGCCAATCTGGAGCCAAGGGATTGGCAGCGCCAGCTGATCCAACTGCTGAGGGCCCGCCTATTGCGGGGCGCGGAGGCTGACGTGCTGATCCATGCGGGGCCAGGGGCAGGCAAAACCCTCGGAGCCCTGCTTGGTTTCCAGAAGCTGCACAGGGAGCAACGGCTTGAACGCTTTTTGGTCTTTTCCCACCGCAGCTCGATCGCCCGCCAATGGCGACAAGCCGCCGAGCGCCTGGGGCTGCGGCTGCTGGAGTGGGATCCCGACCAGGGCCTGGCGGCGATCCCCCAGAACGAGACCTGGCATGGCCTGCAATTGAGCTATCAGGCCGCTGGGCGCCATTGCCAGCGGTTGCTGGAGGAATTGCCCCACGCCGGGTTTGGGCGCTGGATGGCCATCGCCGATGAGGTGCACCACCTTGGGTTGGATCCGGATGAACCGGAGGCGGCCGCCTGGGGTCATGCCTTTAGCCGCCTGACCGGCACGGCCCAACTGCGCCTGGGCCTAACTGGCACCCCATTTCGAGCCGACAACCTGGCCTTTTGCGCCGCAAAGCGGGTGAAGGTCCGCGATGGGGACCAAATCGTCGAGCGGATTGCCCCCGACCTCAGCGTGGAACCCCGTCAGCTGATCAATGCGGGGGATGTGCGCCCCCTGGAATTTCGCTTTCAAGATGGCTGGGTTGAGCATGGGCGGCGCCACGAGCCCGGCGATCGGGAGACCTCCCCCCTCTCGGCGGAGGAGAGGGAAAGCTGGCGCTCCCGCAATTTGCGTAGGGCCATCCAGCTGGGCGACGACAGCAGCATCGCCCTGCGGCTGCTGCTCAATGCCCGCAGCCGGCTGGAGCTGGTGCGCCAGGAGCACCCAGGGGCGGGCGGCCTGGCCATTGCCCGGGACATCGCCCACGCCCGGCAACTGGCGGCCCTGCTTGAAGAGCAGGGGGATCGGGTGCATCTGGTGCACTCCCAGGACCCGGAAGCCGCCATGCGCTTGGCCTCCTTTCAGGCCGGTGAAGCCGATTGGCTGGTGAGCATCGACATGTGCGCCGAAGGCTTTGATGCCCCCAGGTTGCGGGTGGTGGCCTATCTCACCACCGTGGTGACCCGCAGCCGTTTTGTGCAGGCGATCACCCGGGCAGTGCGCATGGACGGCCAGCGCTCGGCCCTGGAGACGATTCCTCGCCATCCCTCCTACGTCTATGCCCCCGCCGATCCCCTGTTGATCAGCTATGCGCGCACCTGGTCGCTGAGCGAGCCCTATCTCCTGCGGCCAAAGCTGGCCCTGAGTCCAGCCCCGGATCCTGGTGCCGGGCCGGGGGCCGCCGGGCTGCCCCTAGAAGCAATCGGTGAACAGCTCGGAGGGGTGCTGCGCATCGGCGGTCCCCAACTGCCCCAGATTCGCCGCAAAAGCGCCTAATTAACCCTCAATAAGAGCCGGTTAAGAGCAAATCTAAAGCCAATAATTGCGACATTGTTTCAATCGATACCTTCGCCAGGGCCAGCGACCGGCAACATGGCGCCATCCAAGGGGGAAGGGGGAGGAATGGAAGCTTCAATCGAACGAAAATTAAGCGTTGCAGTCAGTTGGGCACTGGCTCGAGTCGCCACCCATGATTCCCTTGAGCGCTATGAAGAAAGCTATGCCCTCAGCGAAGAATTTCGCGAATGGCTGCTCTGCCTCGACGACCATCCTGAATTGCTTGAAACAACGGTGCTGATGGTGCCAAACAATTTAGAGCAGTGGCTCAGTACTTCCAGCGCTCAATACGGAATGCGCCAGCGAGAAGAAGACGGAATCCTGGAAATTTGAGCCAAATCTAAAGAGAATCGAAAGGAAATTCCCTCCTTTTCCGTTCATGGCGGCGACCTTCTTGCGGGGGGCGGGGCGGGGGACGGGGGGCAAACGCGACCATCGGCGCGAACCGATAGGCTTAAGTCATAGTCAATCCGCTTAAGCCATGGGTACGGGCAGTCCGGAAGTTCAAAACCTGGTGATCGTGGGTTCCGGGCCCGCCGGCTACACCGCGGCGATTTATGCGGCCCGGGCCAACCTCAATCCCATTCTGATCACTGGCTTTCAAGACGGAGGCATCCCCGGCGGCCAGCTAATGACCACCACGGATGTGGAGAATTATCCGGGCTTCCCCGACGGGATCATGGGCCCTGAGCTGATGGACCGCATGCGCGCCCAAGCCGTGCGCTGGGGCACCCAACTGGTGGAGGCCGACGCCGACGCGATCGATCTTTCCAGTCGCCCCTTTCGCATCGAGGCCGAGGGTCAAACCATCTCCGCCCAGGCCGTGATCATGGCCACAGGAGCCAAGGCCAACCGCCTTGGCTTGCCCAGCGAGGAACGTTTTTGGAGCAGGGGGATCAGTGCCTGTGCAATCTGTGATGGGGCCACACCCCAATTTCGTGATGAAGAGCTGGCGGTTGTGGGCGGCGGAGATTCGGCCTGCGAAGAGGCCGTCTACCTCACCAAATACGGCAGCAGGGTTCACCTAATCGTGCGGGGAGAGCGCCTCAGGGCCAGTGGTGCCATGGCCGATCGGGTGCTGGCCAATCCCAACATCACCGTGCACTGGAACCGCCAGGTGCTGGATGTGGACGGCGACCAGTGGCTTGCAAGCCTCAGCCTGGTCGAGCCCAGCCACCCAGGATCAGGAAGCAGCCCAGCAGCAGCCAACAACCCAGAAGTTCTGCAGGTGCGCGGGCTCTTCTATGCCATTGGCCACACCCCCAACACCCGGCTAGTGGCGGGCCAGCTGGAGCTGGATTCCCACGGCTACCTGGTGACCAAGCCAGGTCGACCGGAAACCAACCTGGAGGGGGTTTATGCCGCCGGCGACGTGGCCGATGCGGAATGGCGCCAAGGCATTACGGCAGCGGGCAGTGGCTGCCAGGCGGCCCTGGCGGCAGAGCGCTGGCTGACCCACCACGACCTGGCTGTCACGGTGAGCCACAACCCTGTGGATCCAGCCCCCGCGGGCGAAAAGGTCGCCACAGCCGAGAGTGATGCCGAAAACTTTGACCCGGCACACCTTTGGCAGAAAGGCAGCTATGCCCTGCGCAAGCTGTACCACGACAGCCCCAAGCCCCTACTGGTGATGTACACCTCGCCAAGTTGCGGCCCCTGCCACGTGCTCAAACCCCAGCTAAAGCGGGTTCTTGAGGAGCTCTCTGGGGCAGCCCAAGGAGTGGAAATAGACATCGATGCCGACCAAGAAATTGCTCAGCAGGCCGGCATAACTGGAACGCCCACCGTTCAGTTGTTTTTCCAAAAAGAGCTGAAGGAAACCTTCCGGGGCGTCAAGCAGCGCAGTGTCTTTAAGGAGGCCATCTCAGCGCTTCTCTAAAAAGGGCAGGTCTGCTGCCCCAGGCAAGGCCAAGCTTTAGCGACGACGGGGGCCGCCAGGGCGATTGCCCCCTGGGCGAGGACCGGCGGCCGCATTGCGTTCCCGATAGGTGATGCGCCCGCGGGTCAGGTCGTAGGGGCTGATCTCAACCAACACCTTGTCTCCGGCCAGCAACTTAATACGGAATTTGGTGAGCTTGCCCGCCGCACGGCAGAGGCACTGGTGACCGGCCGGCTGCTCCAAGGTGACTAGGTAAAACCCGTTTCCCTGCTCCTTTTCAATCACGCCGGAGGTCTCAATCATGCAGCTGGTTACTCGCGCAAAAAACAGAACGCTGATCTCATCCTAATTGGCGCCCGCCGCGAGACCGATGGCCGCCGCGAGACCAGTGCCAGCCTGGAGGCGATAGGGTCTGGTCGCAAAGGTGCCCAAGCATCCTTACCCAAAACAGCCATGGTCCTGCCCCCAATTTCAATGGATCTCGGCCTGCTGTTGATTTCGATCGGGGTGGTGAACCTCTGGAAAATGCGCCCGTCCTGACCACCCTCATTTTCCATAAGCCCTACGGGGTCCTGAGCCAATTCACCCCAGAGGCCGGCAGTGCCTGGGGATGCCTGGAGGATTTAATTGATATGCCTGGGGTTTACGCCGCCGGGCGGCTGGATGCCGACAGTGAGGGTCTGCTGCTGCTGACAAGCAACGGGAGGCTCCAGCAAAGACTCACCGATCCCGCCTTTGGCCACTGGCGGCGCTACTGGGCCCAGGTGGAAGGCAATGCCGCCGAGCATCCCGAAGCATTGGAGAGCCTGCGCCAGGGCGTGACCATTCAGGGCCAGCGCACCCTGGCCGCCAAGGCCATGCTGCTGCCAGATCCGGGCCTGCCTGAACGCAATCCGCCGATCCGCGAGCGGCAGGCCATTCCCACCAGTTGGCTACAATTGGAATTGCGCGAGGGCCGCAACCGCCAGGTGCGGCGGATGACGGCCGCCGTGGGACTGCCCACCTTAAGGCTGCTTCGGGTGGCCATTGACCTGATGGACGGTGAAGCCCCCCTAGATCTGGAGGGTCTTAATCCCGGGCAATGGCGGCGAGTAAGCCCCGCAGAAGAACAACGCCTAGATCAACTCCTGGTGCCTTCTAAAGACCTAAAACGGGGTTCGCAGGTCCGCACTTCACCCGGTCGCATTCAGCAGGGTCGCCCCTCACCGGGGCGCGGCGGCAGGGCTGGCGGCGGGAAATCCGGCCGGGGAGGCGGAGGTGGATAGGGCGGTTTAGCCGACCACATCCTTGAGTTCACGAACTGTCTGGAGCTGACCGTAGTAGTAGTTGGCCCTTGAGCGTCGATCGGGATCTTCCAGGCTGTCGAGGGCATCAAAGCCGATGGTTTGCCAGAGCTCATGGCCGCAGGCCCGGTTCAACTCATCGACCGCTTCGCTTTCCAAATTGGCCAAACGGCGCTGCAGGTTTTTGATCTGGGCAACGGACATCGCCTGAAAACTTCAATTGGGCAATAGTACAGACGAACTGCCCGGCACGCCAGTGGCCCGAACCGGCAGCCTGGGCCGAACCTCAGAAGGGAAGCTTCTTTTTAGCGTCCTTGTCGAGGTCTGCTTCCATATCTCGCAGCCGCTTGAGGATGGTGTCGTAGTACTCCTTGAGGTAGGCCTCAAGGCCTGTGGTTTCAGCCGGGTCGAGGCCAAAGGCGGCATAGCTGGCCTCCATCGGTGCATCCAGGCCTTGGCCGCCACCGGTCACGGCATCAAAACTAAGCCTTTCGGCCACGTTCAAGCTGGCCTCAAAAAAGCTGGTAACGCCGCGCATCAGCCTCAGGAGAGCGGGCGGCACCCGGAATACCTTGGCGTCCTTGCCCGTGAAACGCTCGCAAAGCTGGGTGATTTCGCCGGTGATCCAGGCCTTGGGGCCCACCACCGGATAGGTCTGGCGGGCTGTTTCCGGATGGGCCAAAGCCGCCACGGCAAAGCGGGCCATGTCCTGGGTATTCATGTAGGCAATTGGCGTTGGGGAGCCGCTAACCCAAACGGTTTGACCCTCCAGCACCGGAATGGCGAATTGACTGATCAAGCCCTGCATGAAAGCAACCCCCTGCAGGATCGTGAAGTCGAGGTCGGAGGCGTTAAGCCATTCCTCCGTGCAGGCCTTGATATCCATCAGGGGTACATCGCGGTGTTTGGCTGCCCCCAACAGAGACACAAACACAAGCCGCTTGATGCCGGAGCGCTGGCAGGCGGCAAAAAGGTTTTGCTTGCCGGTCCAATCGATTTCGTAGGCACTGCCTGGATCGGTTGCCCGGGCAGTGGCGGCGTCGATCAGGGCTTCTTGACCCTCTAGGGCGTAGTCGAGGCTGTCGGGCTCCAGCAGGTCTCCGCGGGTGAGCTCACAGCCCCACTCCTGCAAAAAAGCCGCCTTGCGGGGCGAGCGCACAATGCAGCGCACCTGGTGGCCAGCATCAAGGGCCTGGCGCGCTATCTGGCGACCCAGGGTTCCCGTTGCGCCAACCACCAAAACCCGCATACTCAGCCATCAAGCGGGACCGAGCCTAGGGGCACGCGGGATTAGTCGTTGTCTGCGAATTTGAGCAGCAGGGCGCCGCCCACCAGGCCCACGGGGATCAGCACCCAAAAAGCTGCTGCGATGCCGAAGATTTCAGAGGCCATAGACCGGCATGGGATTGGCTCTCCTATTTAGCAGTTGCCGGGGCCCTGCGGTGACATTGGCTGGCGGTTTGCAAAATCACGGGCCAGGGGGCATCGCTGCGTAGCTGTCCAGCCATCACCCCACTGACGCCGGCCCGATAGCCCTGCTCTTGCAGGGCCAAAACAAGTGCTGCCAGTGGTGGAGGCCCCGTTTGGAGCCGTCGGGCCACCTCGGCGCTGGGCCAGCAGCGGGCCGGCAGACCCGGATCCGCCGCCAGACAGCCCAGTAACCGCAGCGACGCTGGCGAGAACTGCCCATCGGACTCGCGATCTGGCTTGTGCAAAGCAGTTATGTGCAAAGCAGTTTTATGCAAAGCAGCCAAAAATTCTGGTTTCTGCAGGGGGCCAATCCAAAGGGGGCCGCTGATGCTCAAGGGCACCGGAACCGGGCAACTGCAGGGCTGCCACTGGCGCAACTTGATCAGGCTCTGCACCTGCTGATCGCCGCATCCATGGCAATAGGCCATCAGCCCCAACTGCTCCTCCTCAGCCCTGGCTGGCTGGCGCTGCAACCGCAGCGCAGTGCGAAAGGTGCGCCCCTCGCTAAAGGCCAGCAATGGTTCGACGCCCCGGCCCATGGCCCAGGCAGCCCGAGCCACCACCCCGATCTGGAGCCTCAGGGCCAGCTCCCAACTGGCGGGATGGGCCCGGGCGGCGGCACCCAGCAAACGAATCGCCGCCGGGCGGTCGTGGCCCGTGGGGGAGCGTCCGTCGGTGCTGGCCAAATAAATCGCTCCGCCAAATTGCACCGCCTCTAGGGCCAGGGGCAACAGGGCCGTTGGACAGCCAAAGGCATCCAAATCCACCAACTCGAAGCGTTCCTGGCGCTGGAGGCAATCGGCCAAGAGCTGCTGGGCCGTGCGGGCCGTAGTCCGCAACCGCAAAGTTGATTTGCCAGCCGCCAGGGGGGCCAAGTTGGCCTGCAGCAGGGGCAGGCGATCGGGGTCGGCATCGTTGGCCCAAACCTCGCCGGCTCCTCCCTCAACGCCATAGCGGAGGGCCCTGATGCCGCAGCCCGCCATCAGATCGAGCACCCTTACTGGGCCCTGGGCCGCGAGGGTGCGGGCCAGCAAGACGCCTAAATCCCTGGAAGGCCTTGATTGCGGTCGGAAAAAGCCTGCGCCAAGCTGCAGGCTGACCAAACCCTCGCAATAGTGATCCACAGCTTTGGTCAGCAGTTACCTGGGCGCGGGGGGATTGCAGGTCCCCAGCCTGACGCCCCATCGACCGGCGACATCAATTGGGGACTCCACCACCAATGGCACTGGCGCGGCGTGACTTGCCATTGGCGGGTGCTGGGTGATCCGCTCCACCCACCCCTGCTGCTGCTGCATGGCTTTGCTGCCGGTAGCGGCCACTGGCGCCGCAATGCGGCCCCCTTGGCGGCGGCGGGTTGGCGGGTCTATGGCCTTGATCTGGTGGGCTTTGGGGCCTCCAGCCAACCGCGCCTGTGGCTCGACAACAGGCTTTGGGCAAGGCAGGTGCAGACCTTCCTCGAGCAGGTAGTGCGCTCCCCGGCGGTGGTGGTGGGCAATTCCCTGGGGGGCTTGGTGGCCCTCAGCGCAGCCGTGTTCCACCCGCCCTGGGTACGGGCGGTGGCGGCGGCTCCCCTGGCGGACCCGAGCCTGCTGATGGCAGTTCCCGTGCGCTCACCAAGGCGCAAACCCTGGCGGCGGCGGCTTAAGCGTTGGCTGGTGATCAGCCTCTGCCGGCTGCTCCCCCTGGAGTTGCTCGTACCGCTACTGGCCCATTCGCCCCTGCTGAATCTGGGCATTCAGTCGGCCTATCTGACGGCGGTGATGGGGGATCGGGATCTGCACAGGCTGATTGCCAAGCCGGCCCGCAGGCCTGGGGCGGTCAGGGCCCTTAGGTCGATGAGCATCGCCATGGCCCTGAGGCCCCACGGCGCCCTGGCGCCAACCCTGCTGCGGCGATTGGAACAACCTCTGCTCTTGATTTGGGGCCGGGCCGACCAACTGGTGCCGATCGAGGTGGCTAGCCAGGTGGGGGCCCTGCGTCCACAGCTGCCTTTAGTGGTGCTGGAGCACTGCGGCCATTGCCCCCACGACGAGGCTCCCCAGGCCTTCAACCAGGCCCTACTTCAATGGCTTGAACAACTACCCCATTGCCAGGGGGAGCTCCCTGCATAATTTGAAGACAGCCACAGCCCAGGCCGGGCAACAGATGAAGCACACCCTTTCGGTGCTGGTCGAAGACGAGTCCGGTGCCCTGAGTCGAATCTCAGGACTGTTCGCCCGTAGGGGCTTCAATATCGAAAGCTTGGCCGTGGGACCGGCGGAGCGCAAGGGGATTTCCCGCCTAACGATGGTGGTGGATGGCGACGCCCACACCGTTGAGCAGATGACCAAGCAACTCGACAAGCTGATCAACGTGCTCGGGGTGATCGACCTTTCGACAATCCCAGCCGTGGAGCGGGAATTGATGCTGTTGAAGGTGGCCGCACCGGCCGCTAACCGCAGCGCCATATTGGATTTGGCCCAGGTTTTCAGGGCCAACGTGGTGGATGTGGCCGACGACGCCCTAACCCTGGAGGTGGTTGGCGATCCCGGCAAATTGGTGGCCCTAGAACAGGTGATGAAGGCCTACGGCATCCTCGAAATCGCCCGCACGGGCCGTATTTCCCTGGAGCGCGCCTCAGGGGTCAACACCGCATACCTGAAGGCAACCAGCTCCGAAAAGCGGGTGCCGGCCTAGCCGATCGGCGATTACCTAGGGCTTGCCCTGGACCAGGGTGCCCCCGGAAATGACAGTGGCCTTGGTGATTTTGTCGCCCTGCTGGATCTTGTCGACCACATCCATACCCTTACTTACCCGGCCAAAAACCGCATAGCGACCATCCAGCTCAGGCAAGGCCTGCAGAGCCACATAAAACTGGGAACTGGCTGAATTGGGATCGGCTGAGCGGGCCATGGCCACTGCGCCACGCTGGTGGGCCAGCACCAATTGGCGGGTGATGCCGGGGGTCGTGACGGGTACGCCATAGCGGGGCTCGGGCTCCCCCTGGCGCCGAATCTCCAGGGGGATCAGGCGGGATTCCCCAGAGCTGGGATCCACATAGCTACCTGTGCCGTATTGGTTGACGGGCACCTTCGGATCCGCACTGGCGGGGTCACCGCCCTGCACCACAAAGGGCACAGGCTCGCGCACCACCCGGTGGAAGACCGTGCCGTCGTAGACCCCGCGCTTGACTAGGTCGACAAAATTGCCTGCGGTCAGGGGGGCTGCATCCCCACCGAGCTGGATCTCCACCTCCCCCTTAGCCGTTTGGATCTTCACAGTGGCCAGCCCCTTCAGGCAAGGAGCACCGGTGGCACTACAGCCCAACAATTGGGTTGATTGATCGGCGGCGCAGGCGCCGAGGGCAAAGGGGCTAAGACAAAGTAGGCCGCCCAAAAACAGGCCATAAAACCAGCGGCCCATCAGACGCCCTCCAGGGGAACACCCAGGAAACGGGCCAGCTGGGCTCCCGAGAGCTCCAGGTCGGCGAGGGGGAGTGGTTCGCCAACCTGGGTCAGGGGCATGTCCCGGCGACCCTGCACCCGCAAAGCAATGCGCCGCCTTGGGCTCAGCCCATCACGCACATCCACCTTCACGGCCTGGATGTCGCGCAGCGGGATTTGCACATCAATTTTTTGACGAAAACCACGCCTGCTAATGGTGGCGCTGCCGGAAGCCCGGTCGAAACGGTTTGAGCCAGCGCCCACATCTATGGCTATGACAACCCAGAGGTAGGTGGAAAGCAGAATTGCGGCCAGGCCGTAAAGACCCATCACCAAACCCTGGGGCACTAGGGCCAATTCAGCGGGGTGGCCAATCGGCAGCAGATCCACCCCAAAAAAGCTTGAGGCACTGGTCAGGGCAAAGCCCACGCCACCGGTCGTAACAACCGAAGCCACCAAGACATTGGAGAGCCGCCTGGAGCCCAAAACCGATTGCTCCAACAGGTCTGCCGCCTGGGTGGGCGCGGCTGGAGTGGCCATGGGAAATAGGGCTACAACACCTAGCCATCCTGGCGCGGGGGCAGACCACAGCGGCAAAAATCAGAAGAAATACCTAAAAATCAATCCAGGGCTGGGGTTTCAGCCCGTGTCAACTCGGCCCGCAGAACCCGCCGCCGTTGTTACCATCTCGCGGTATCCATCAGTCCCGCGGGTTTTCCGCACAGTTTCACCACCATGACGATCGCTGTAGGGCGCCAGCCAGCAGCACGGGGATGGTTCGACATCCTTGATGACTGGCTTAAGCGCGACCGCTTCGTATTTGTGGGCTGGTCTGGCCTGCTTCTTTTCCCAACTGCCTACTTGGCATTGGGTGGAT
>NZ_JAGQBV010000062.1:0-11380 GCF_024345815.1 Cyanobium sp. HWJ4-Hawea
AGGAAGGCTGAGAGGGGTTGGCCGGGCACCATCCGGGTGGTGATGCGGAAGTCCTGGGGGCCGAGGGTGCAGGAGAAGGGGTGGGCCGAGCGGGAGCGCTGGCAACGGCTGCCGTCGTAACCCCAGCCTTCGAGAAGCTCTTTGCAGAGCTGCTCCTGCTGGGCCTCAGATAAATCGGTGGCCTCTGCTGGCTTATTGGCGGCCTGCTGAGGTTTATCTGCGGCGGCGACCCGCTCCAGCAGTGGCGGCAACTGCTCTTTCAGGGGCGCAAACAATTCCTCCAGACGCACCTTGTTCAGATCCGGCTCAAAGGGCTGGGCGAGGACTTCCCAGGGGCTGCGCTCAACTGGCTCAGCTGCTGCCAGCTGGTTGGCCTGCTGGCGGCGCAGGGCGATCAACTCCTCGAGAGCCGGTGCGAAGGCTGGGAAGTCGTTGCGGGCGCGGGCGTCCTGCCAGACGGCATTGCCGCGGGACTGGGCCCTAGCCAGGGCAGTCACCAGGGCTGGATCAAGGCAGCGCTGGCGCTCCAGCTCCAGCCGCAACAGCTCCAGGTTGCGGCGCTGCTCTGGTGCCGCATCAACCTTGAGCTCGGCCTCTGCTGCCGCCACCAACTCCCCATACTCGGTGCTGCTTTGGCGCCCATGCAGCTGCCCGGCCAGTAGGGCCAGCTGCTCACCGCGCCAATCGGCCCCTGCAGGGGGCATCACGGTGTTCTGGTCGTAATAGAGGGCGCTGCTGATCGAGCCCAGCAGGCGGCTCTGGTGCAGGTGCTGGTGGAGCTGGTCGAACGCCGTCATCTTTTCTATTGCTGGGATTCAAAAGATCTGGCTAGGCAGTACGGGTAGGTTTGCCGGACGGTCTTCGCCCTAAACCACCATGCTGCTTGCCGTCGTGGTTCCTTCAGCTCCCATGGAGGGCTTGGCCCGGGCCATTCAGCTTTCGGTGGCCCCTGTCTTTTTACTGGCTGGCATCAGCGGCCTGCTCAATGTGCTCAGCCAGCGGCTAAACCGCATCGTTGATCGCGCCAGACGCCTTCAGGAGGCGGATCTCAATGATCCGCTCCATCAATCCAGGGATGGTCGCCAGGAACTGCAGGTTCAAAAGCGCCGTATTTCTCTGGTAATGAGGGCGATTGTCTGCGCCACCGTCACGATCCTGTTGGTGGCGATGGTGGTGGCGATCGTGTTTCTGAGTGCGGTGACCGCCATCGATCTCACCTTGGTTGTTGCCCCCCTATTTGTCTTGGCGATGGCCTGCCTGATGGCTTCGGTGCTGCTGTTTTTGAGGGAAACCCAGCTGGCTATCGCCCAATTAAGGCGCCGCTTTTAGATCTTTTTACGGCAGTAGCCACCTCCCACGTTTGCCCAACCCGTGGGGCAAGCCTGGCCGTTAGTGGGCTGCACCGTGTAGGTCATCAAGCCCAGGGTGCTGCATTTGCCGTTGAAGGTGTCCACATAGCCCAGGGGGCAAAGGGTGCCGAGCTTCGGCACTACTCGTTGGGCCTGGGCGGGTGGGCCGCTGATGCCAGCCACCAAGGCGATCAGGGATGCCCCTGAAACCAGTGAGGCCAGGCGCGCGAGGCCATTCGCACTAGCTGTTCTGGGCTTGCTCTTGGGGCGAATGTTCATCTCAGCAGGGCCTTGGGGCCAGCTCGACTCTGCTAACAATGCTAAACCTGTTTAAGGAGCGTCACAGCGCCTTGGCCCAAAGTCTGCAACAACTAACTCTTTTAACCACGGGCGAAGGATTTACTGATATCACGAGCGATATAAATCGAGCAATTGGGACAAGTGGTTTGAATTTTGGATTGGCCAATTTGTTTTGTTTGCACACTTCCTGCAGCCTCACTATCAACGAAAATGCTGATCCAAGGGTCTTAAGCGATCTGGCTGCCTATTTGCGGGCGCTGGTGCCCCAAAGGGGATTTTCGCCAATCAATGGCAAGGGGGAATTTGTGACCTATGACCACGATGATGAGGGCCCAGACGACATGCCGGCCCACATCCGCACGGCCCTTACGGCCACCTCTCTTCAGTTCAGCTTCCAAAAAGGTGGCCTGCTGCTCGGCACCTGGCAGGCTGTCTACCTCTGGGAACACCGCGCAAGGCCCCACCAGAGAAGGCTCAACCTGCACCTGATGGGCGAATGAGGTCGCCCATGAAATCAGCTGACAGCTGCGGCGTATGTGCTGCCCATGGCGATGCCGAGCTCTGCACGCGATATGAAATTGGCCGCAGTCGGTTGTGGTTGTTGCGCCACCATCCCGATCCGTCCCCCTTGCCTGGCTGGTTGCTACTCGATTCCCTGAGACACCTGGGCGGGCCTGGGGATTTTGAGCCGGAGGAGGCATTGGCCTGGGGCAGCGAGGTGCAGCGGGCTTGTCTACTGGTTAAGACGTTGACCGGATGCGATCGGGTTTACATAATTGGTTTTGGAGAAGGGGCTCGTCACTTGCACTTGCATTTGATTCCACGTTTTTCATCCGACAGCGCGACGGCGGCCTGGTCAGTGGCTGACCACTACAGGGCCGTTGAGAGGGGAGAAGCGATGGCTGCGGAACCCGTTGACGTGGCCGAGCTGGTTCAAAAAGCCCGCATGATCTATGCACCGAGCCAAGTTTTGGACCTGCCTGTGAGCCAGCAACATGGTTAGCCCCGAGGATTTGGCTTGCCTAGACACAATGATTTGGCTGGGCTCAGGCAGTGCCGCTGCCAAGTTTTGCCAGACTCACCAAAGCAGTATCTCGCGGCGTTCACGCCAGGTGTGTGAGATTTTTGGTGTTTCCCTAGGTCGCAAATCTGGCGAATACTTTGTTGAGGGGAATGGGATTCGTTTGTTGGAGATGCAGCGAGAGGTGCACCAGTTGCACAGGCGCCTTGGTGGATCGCCCTTGCGTTTTGACGGATCCCTTCTGGTGGCGGCATTCCTAAACCAATTTTCAGATGGCGGTTGGAATAAGGGCCTGTTTCAACGTATTAGTTCACCCTTCACATCGGCCCTACTGCAGGATCGTCTGATTGATGCCTGGATTGGCCCAATTGGGGACCAGCCTGACCCGGCAGCAGATTCGAGCATCCATGTTAATGAGTTGTTTGAAACCCCCCTCTGTTTGACCGTAAATCGAGACCATCCCCTCGCGCAGCAGAAAAATATTTGCACCGACGACCTAGATCCCTTCCCCAGGCTGGCACCGATGCGCAGCCACTACCCAAGCATTGATAAGCGGCTAAAAGCAATGGACTTTCCTTCCAAGCCAAAGGAGCAATCGGCAACCAAATATGCCCGGCTTATTGGTCGATGCCTACAGCCCAATAATCAGGCTGTTTTCTATGGCACCCGCCTCACTCTCCATGGCTCATCCGATAAGGTGGCCCTTGATATCAAGTTGCCCGTATCCCTGCGCATTGGCCTGCATGTTTTGAGCCCATTGCAGGATGAACCTGCCATTGATATCCTCCGGGAAGCTTTGATTAACCAGGCCCTGTTGTTAAGTGGCCAATGCCCCGAGCTGGAGCTTTCAATGCCAATGGCGACTGCGAATGTTGACTGCTAATGGGGCATGAACGTATGACTTCTGCTGATCAAGTAAGAACGGCCAAACTGCCCTTTTTTAATCGGGTTTCTGTTTCTGAAACCGATTGGCAACTTTGTGCCGAATATATTGGCCGGACCATTGCCTTGAAGGATTACGAGCCCATAGCACCTAAAAAACAGTTCCTACATCGATCCTCGTTTGTGAATCTTGGTGATGTTGCTGCTTCTGCGGTGGTTCATGGGGCTGTTGCTACCACCTATCCAGGCAGTAATCCAGGCTCCATTTCTTTAGTATTGCCTTGGATGGGGTCGACCACCACCTATGACAAGCATTGGCATTTTGGGGTGGGTGAGGGCCAGGCCTTCTTGGTTAGCGATGCAGCTGGTGATTTCCACTCCCAGTGCTCTTCCCTTTTTATGACCCTGGTCTTTGCCTTTGATCGCCAAAGGTTGGCCGATCGGGCTGCAAGCATTGCTAAAAATCGCCAGGATCCAGCCGCATTCCTTCGTAACTGCCCAACCAAGTTGGTTGTGGGTGAGGATAGGTCTAGCCAGATTTTGTTGGCCCAGATCCGTCGCCTGGTGCTCCTAATTGATCAGGCCTCTGAATCCGAATCATCATCGGTGCAGCTGCGGGCCCTCGGCTCGAGTCTGGAAAAGACGATGGCCCTTTTGGCCTTCCCAGAATTGCTTTCCCCATGAATCTGGAAGCTGAACTCGGAGCCATTCGCCAGGATCTTGCTCAATTGCGCCAGTTGGTTGAGGATCTCCATGGAGCCCTTATTGGCGAGGCCAAAAGCCCATCCACCTCGACCCTGTTGGCCCGCCCCAACGCCCACCGTCTTGCTGCAGAGGTGCAGCGCCGTTTTGGGGCCCAGGCGCTCGGAGCCGAAAGTGATGACGATGCCGGCGATACGGAGTTGGATTTACTGATCGACAGACTGCATGATTTGGCCTTGGAGCAGGAACCATGAGCACCCATCGCCAGCCAGCTAGGGCCCTCAGCCCCGACGAAATTGCGGTCCTTCCCAACATGTTGACCCAGTGGGAGTTGTTAGAAGGCAAGCTGCATCGAAAGCTGGTCTTTGCCTCCTTTGTGGAGGCTTTTGGTTTCATGGCCCAGGTGGCCCTAGTCGCTGAAGCCATGGACCATCACCCCGAGTGGAGCAATGTCTGGAATCGGGTCAGCATCAACTTGACAACCCACGACATCGGCGGCCTCTCCAACCTCGACCTGCAGCTGGCCGAACGCATTGATGCCTTGGCCCATACATTGACTGACGTGGGGACCAACTCGGCACTTAAACACTAAATTAATTACTTTGTATTAACTTCTAGTGTCCATGATTTGCCATTATTTGTAGTAACTGTAGTGCGACTATTTGATGCTTCAATCGACGTCCAGTATCCATTGCCTTGAGAGTTTCTATCTATGGGTGTTCGCGGTTGATGTTTCGGCTCGATCAGAACGCCAGGCTGCCTAGGGCCAACGGTTGATCCGAAATATCCTTCAGAAGCGTAGCCTTGTCTGAAACTATTGGAGTTAATGCTCATGCCGTAGGGAGGAAAATTGATACAGAGGTTGCCAGGATTTTCTCCTAAGGGATCGCTTGGTAAGCATGGGTCGACCTGAGCATGGGCAGATAATTGAAATAGTATTTTCAAGGTTATGACTATTTGAAGAGTGAAACGTCGTCTAAGCCAAGGAAAATTAAAAGGCATTATTAAAGACATTTTGATTGTCGCCAGATTCGCCTAGATCTTCCTGACTACTAAATGGATTTTGTATTCTAATTGGTTTGCCCGGCTCTGACTTGGTGAGCTTGGCTGGCCTATTTAAGATGATTGTATCATCAAGCATTTCATCGTAAGAACTATTTCCAGCAGCAGGCAGGCATGAGAATTGAGCTTGATAGGAAAGTATTAAGCCATACTGAACGCATTCCAGTAATGATTTATTCTTATCGCGACAGGCTATTACTTGACCAGGTATGGCAATGCATGTGAGTGATTCACTATTGTCTACACGTGTGCATTTGCCTGTGCCATCCATGTTGCTAGTACAGTAAATGGAAAAAGCCTGTAAGCCTGGTGAATCGTTTTGAGCGAAAACCGGCAGACAAGTAAACATTAATAAGAAAAATAAAAAAGACTGATTAAAAGCCTTGTTTGGTCGAAGCAAATCACAGTACCCTTGACGTTTTAGGCTTAAGTACTGGTTCCTGCCTCATTGGGGTGCTAGATGCGGGCGATTTAATCTGGGGTCTAGAAATATTATTGCTGGTTGTTTCGTTGATACACGGCTTTAGAAGTGGAAACTTGACCGGATCAACAACGAGTCCTTCCTTTACTAGCTGAGCGCAGGTACGGAGCATAGAAAGCTGAGAAGAAACCTCTCTATCCTTAGCAGTAGCATATGCTAATTGCTTACAATAATCAATAATTTGCGAACCGAAAGGCATTACAATGCCAGCAGTAATCGAATAGTTTTCAGTGGAGTTACCGCTTTGCTGAACTGGATCAAAAGCATCTAAGTAATTTTGACCCCAGTTTCCCCCGATGTATAGGGCTGGTGTTCTGCAAAAAACGCCAGGAGCGAAACCCATTTCATTGTTATATGCGTTGTTGGTCTGGTAATTTATGTTTGTACCTCCAGTCGTTACTGATGATGCAGATGGTGCGGCAGAATTTGTTAGAGACGAACTATTATTAGACTGTTGGGCCTCAGCGTTACCAAGATTCATGGCAAGGCCAAAACTAAAACAAATACCAATACTAACTAAATTAGCAATGGAGCTAATATAGGTTTGATAAATTTTAGGCATAAGAATTAAAATGTCTGTTGAAAGTAATTTTGATATTCTGTTGAGCCTTTTTCTACGGTAACAGTTGTGGTATGGGTTGCAGTCGCTGAGGCACTTCCAGTACTGATTCCAGATGAGCCTTGAGAATCTCCAGATGTTAGTGCTGAGCGAAAAAATGTACCGTCATCGACAAAGAACATGTTTTCCCCGGTTATTCCTGTAAGAGCAACATTGCCGCCTGTAGGAGTTGCAACAAACACTGCGGAAGCATTACCATTATTATCACCAATTTTATTGGTTACTTTTGTACCAGACTTTAGACGAAGTACTGCTTCAGTTTCGGCTTTCATGTTTCCGCTTACTTGTGCGGATGTTGATGTACCATAGGTTGTCTGGATGCGGTATGAGAAAGTATTTTGATTGCTGCTACTCTGTCGAGTCTCTTGGAGCCCAGGGGTCATTTGTGAATATGCAGGCAAGAGAATAAACAGACCACAAACGTATATTACGAATTGCAGCGGAATGGGATGTTTTAAGCCTAGCTTTTTCATCTCTAGTTAAAAAGCTTGCATAAAAACAGATGTGAATTGGGTGCTGTTGATATCTACGTTGGTATTGCTGTTTAATGATGAATTGCTGCTGGCGTTTGCATTGCTATTCCCTGTAACAATAGAAGCACCATGCGCACCCTGATCTCCGTAGGAGTTATGTAGTGTATTTGTCCTTACTCCAAATGATGTTTTTGATGCATCTATAGGCATATTGACTTCACTTTGAACACCTGTTAGTAGAGCATTGCCAGCTGACTTGTTTGAATCTGTCGTCTCTACACGTAGGTTATCTATCACTGCAGATGTGTTCCCAGCTGTTTGGCTAGCTACACCAATAGTAAATTTAATTAGTGCTCCTGTAGCCGGTGCCATAGACCCAGTGGCAGTAGAGCTTGTGCCTTCCGTTGCGGATAGGGAGGCTGAAGTGCCCATGCTTGTAGATGATCCAAAGCTTAGGGATGATCTAGTGCCATTTTGTATGGACATATTAACGGTATCTCCTTTCGCTGGAGTCGTCAGCGTAGGGAGTTGCTGTCCGTTTGAGCGACCTGTTGAAAACGCGATCGCTAACAGCAGGAAAACAGGAGAGAGACGCATCGGTCACGAACCATCCCTTTTATCTTATCAGAATAGCGTTGCCGCGGTGCCGTTACTTGAATCTTTACAGGCTATTTACATGTGACGTTAAGCACATGCTGATCATTGAGCTTGGCTACCTGTACCGCATTCTGCCACTTCTGAACGTCTTGCTTCAGCAGATCCAAGCCTCGTTGCCTGCTGCCAGTTCTGGCATGCTGCTGCTTTTTCTCCCAAGAGGTGATGAACAATACCAATGTTTAGATAGGCATCTGCGAACGAAGGGTTGATTTTAATGGCTTTATTCAAATCCTCAATTGCCTGCTTGGGCTTGCCAAGGCTTGCTAATGTGACACCACGATTGAGCAAGGCATCTTGATTTCTTGGCTCTATGGCTAGGGCCTGGTTGAGATCCTTCATGGCACCTTCAAGGTCGAGCAGAGCGCCTCGAACAAGTGCTCTATTTATATAGGCATTTACCTTTTTAGGTTCCAGATAAATCGCTGTTGTGTAGTTAAGCAATGCATCAGTATTTTTCTTTTGCTCCTGAAATACCCGACCCTGCAGAAAGAATAGGTCAGCATCTATTTTCCTTTTTGTTGTCAATGCATCGATGAGGAGTTGGGCGGCTTTTATATTGTTGGTTTTTATGTGATTTCGTATCTGCTGATGGGCTACAGCTGACTGGCTGTTGTGCTGGGCATTGGCTGGCTTTTGTGCGGTATAGAGTGTTAGCAGTGTGCACATTGCTGACAATTGCACAACTGAATATACCTTATTAAAACTTATTCGCATTAATAGAGCCTGAAGTGGGTGGATGAAGTGTTTCGAAATTGATTTATCATGTGTATGCCGTTTATGAATGAACATAAAAAACCCCCTGAGTAATCAGGGGGCGTAGTGCTAAGTGTGGAAGCAATCAATAGGACTGAATAAATACACTAGAGAACTTTGTAGCAGCTGCATCAGCTGATGCGGTGCTGCTTACGTTTGCTCCAGCGCTGCCAGATGCTGTACCTGATGACCCTGCAGCGGGTGTGCCAGACCTAGGAGAAACAACTGAACTAAAGTTGGAATTACTCATAGCGTTAACGCTAGCTGTATTGCCAATCCCTTTGACAGTAACCTGATTATTTGCTTCATCTCCAGCAGGGGTTGTTGTTGTTTTGGAATTGGACACAAATGAGCCACTGATTACACCATTTGATGCTTCGGCTGAAGACGCAGAAGATGAGTATTCAGATTTAGCGCTTCCGTAAGCGGTACTATAGTTAGTCTCAATTGCTGTTTTAGTGGTTTGGTTAGTGGTTGCTTGATCATAGGATTGAGTTGCCATTCCAGTCTGCCACCAACTGTAACGACTCGATGAGGTTGCATCAGTTGCAATTTCTCTCTTTGCTTTTTCAAAATAAGAGCTGGAAGAACTTCCAACACTTGTATCAGCATAACTGCTAGAAGCCTGTTCTCTTGCCTGAGATGTTTGTGAAATACCAGCTGTGCCAATTGTTTGCCTTAGGCTGCTGCTCCCAACGCCAAAAGTGGCGTTGCTGTTCACTTGATAATCACTTGTAGAAGAAGATGAAGCGTTAACGCCGATATTGGTTGATGTGCCAACGGCAAATCGTTGCTGATCGCCCTCACTTAGGCTAGCTTGAAAAGTACCTACTTTACCGCCAGAGCCGCTTGTTTTGGTAATTCCGGATACGGTCTCAACACCACCGGTGACGGTGCTTGTTGTAGTAGTAGCACCAACTGTAGAGAGAGCTGAGAAACCAGTACTTGCTGGAGTTAATGCTCCAGTAGATACATTGACGGTACCACCAAAGGCTGATTGCTGAAGACCGGTAGAAACCTGAGCAAGGCTTGGAGAGGCAAGGCCAGCTAGCGCGCTGAGCGAAAAAGCCAGCTTAAGAAAAGAGGAATTGTTCATAATGAACGCTTTTAGGCTTTGGTTAGGGCTGCTTTCCGGCTTAGTGCCGTCAAACGTATATTAGTTTATTTGCCCACCCGCCCTTTAGAGGCTTCCGATAGTTAAGCTTTGATTATGTATTGTTGCAGGCAGGCGGGGGGCTGCTGCTGCAATGCTTTTCGCGGTTTTTTGGGTTTTGAGTGTATGGCAATTGGTTTGACGTGGCCCCTTGTAATTGGTCCACCGTGAGTGAGAGTCCTCATCCGGCCAGACTGGGCCGGGGACTTCACCATGAAACGAACCCGCCACACACCCGAGCAGATCATCCGCAAGCTCAAAACAGCTGAGCAGCTCATTGCCCAAGGCAAGAGCGTTGCCGACGCATGTCGAGCCCTGGTATCCGACGACAATCTGGTTGAGGGGTTGCGCCAAACAGGTTGACCGCTCTGGAGGAGTTGATCTGAATCCGGTTGCCATGCGCAGGGCACCGGTTCATGCCAGCTCCCCTCACCGCACAACAGGTTGCACTGTACATGTCCAAACGACGAACTGGCAGCCGCCAGGAGGTGGCTGCCGCAGCGGCGGGCATCTCGGTGAGCAGTGCTTACCGCCTCGATTCAGGCCGCCTACAACCCAAAGCCGCCAAACCCCGTGGAAGGCGGCGTCCAGACCCGTTGGCTGAGGTGTGGGATCCGCTGCTCCTTCCGCTGCTGGAACGCCACCCGGCATTGACACCCACCACCTTGCTGGAACACCTGCAGGAGCAAAAGCCTTATCAGGACTGGAGTTCGCTCAAGCGCACCCTGCAGCGGCGGGTACAGCACTGGAAGGCGCTGCATGGCCCGGCTCCTGAGGTGATGTTCCCGCTGGCGTATCAGCCCGGTGAGATCGGTTTCTGCGACTTCACCAAGGTCAAACGTATACAGATCACCCTGAGGGGAGAACCGTTTCCCCATCTGCTGTTCCACTACCGCCTGGCCTGGAGTGGTTGGGCCTACGGCCAGGTAATCCATTGCGGTGAAAGCTTTGTGGCTCTTTCAGAGGGCCTGCAAAACGCCTTGGCCGCCTGTGGTGGTGTGCCGCGGGAGCTACGCACCGATCGGCTCTCGGCCGCTAGCCGCAACCGCGATGGCAGCTATGCCCTCGATATCACCCCTCGCTACCAGGCGCTTTGCTCCCACTACGGCCTTTCCGCCAGCCGCAATAACCGCGGTATCGCCCATGAGAACGGCATCATCGAGGCGCCTCATGGCCATGTGAAACGTCGGCTAGAGCAGAAGCTGATCCTGCGCGGCAGCTGCGATTTCGAGGAACCCGCCGAATACGGCGAGCTGCTGGCCGAGGTGTTCAGTGCCCTTAATGCTCCGCGTCAGCGGCGCCACGAGCAGGAACTCGAACACTTGGCGCGCCTGCCGGCCTTTCGCTTTGCCGACTACGAGCTGCTCACAGTGCGGGTGCGGAGCACCAGCACAATTGAGGTGCGGCAGGTGATCTACTCGCTGCCACCCACCCTGATCGGCCGCCAGGTCACGGTGCGACTGCACCATGACCGGCTGATCGTCTATCTGGGTAGCGATTGGGTTTGCCAGCTGCCCCGCCTCTACAGCAGCGGTAGCAATGGCCCGAGGGCCTGGTGCATCGATCTGGAGCATCTGATCGATGGCCTGCGCACCAAGCCCAGGGCCCTGCTCCATTGCCTCTACCAGCGCCACCTCTTCCCCGACCAGCACTGGTGGAACTTCTGGCAACACCTACTCGCTGGCGGGGACCGTGATGCTGCAGCCCGGCTCATGGTCGAGGCGCTGTATGTGGCCGTGCGGGTGGCCTCCTTTGAGCTGGTGCTCGCCTTCCTGGAGCAGGCGCAGCAGCGGCAAACCCGTTCTCTGTCTGGATTGCAGCAGCGTTTTCGGGTGCCGCCGCGCCGCACCGCCCTGCCTGATCCCGTAATCCCCCAACACCTGCTGGCCTCCTATGACCACCTCCTCCCCAGTACCCCGCTCACAGGC
>NZ_JAGQBV010000063.1:0-11121 GCF_024345815.1 Cyanobium sp. HWJ4-Hawea
TGAACGGCTTTCCAGCGCCACGGGCTTCTTCATGCAGGGGCCGTTGTTGATTACGCCGAAGGTTTTTGGCGACGGGCGGGGCTTCTTCTTTGAGAGTTGGAACCAGCAGGTTTTTGCTGAGGCCCTGCTGGCCGATGGCCAGCCGGCGCCTGAGTTTGTGCAAGACAACCACTCCCGCTCCAGCCGCGGGGTGCTGCGGGGCCTGCATTTCCAGCTGCCGCCCCACCCCCAGGGCAAGTTGGTGCGCTGTGTGATCGGTGAGATCTTTGATGTGGCGGTCGATATCCGCCGCGAGTCGGCCAGTTTTGGCCAGTGGGTAGGGGCCCGCCTCAGTGCCGCCAACTACCAGCAGCTATGGGTGCCGGCCGGATTTGCCCACGGCTTTCTGACCCTTAGTGAGCAGGCCGAAGTGCTCTACAAGACCACCGACTTCTGGAGCAAGGACTGCGAGCGGGCGATCCGCTGGGACGATCCCCAACTGGCTATCAACTGGCCCCTCGGGGCTGAAGAAGGGTTGATTGGGCCGCAGCTCTCGGCTAAGGATGCCGTGGCGCCTTTAGTGGCTGAGCTGTAGCCAGTTCAGGTTCTCGAAGCGTTTGAAATCACGATCAAAGCTGACAAGCCGCCAGCCATTGGCGATCGTGAGGGTTGCCATCCTTACTCCGGGTTGCTTGCAAAACGCCAGTAGGAGAGCGGAGGCTTCCGCAGAATTCATCACCGCCTCACCCATCAGTTTTGGTTGACTTAGAAGACGGGTCAATCCCAGAGCTGTGACGGTGCAGAACAACACCTGGCTAGAAGCGTGTTTCTCCCAGTAGTGCAAAGCCTGCGCGTGGTGAGGGTGTTGTGCGGCAGCCAAGGCCAGCCAAACATTGAGATCGGGGAGATCCGCCGAATCAGTCAGGGAGGTCAAGCGTCCAACAGTTCAAAGAGCGAGGCGTTGTTCAAATGGGAGCTGGCAATGGCCAGGGGTTTGTCCAGCTTGGGCAGAGTGTTCACAGACCGGTTGGTTGTTTCCGTCGGCGCGGTTGTGTTGAGGCCCTGTTCCACGTAGCTGTGCAGGAGTTGCTTAAGCGTGACTTGTTCGACCGCCGCGCGAGCTTTCAAGCGGGCAAATAGTGGATCGGGCAGCTCCAAGGAGGTACGCATAGCGAAGGCTGTGGAGATGCGCATTTTAATGCGCATCTCCACGTTCATCCGTGCGGCCAACGCTGCTGAGGCACCGCTTTTAATTCCGTGCAGGCTGTGCGGAATTAAGTAGTGATTGTTCGCTACCTGCAGCACGGCGTCAAAGCCCACAATAGTTTGGATCTTGGCCCTGCTCCAGCCATGAAGGTGCTGCTCACTGGAGCTGCCGGCCAGCTGGGAGAGGCCCTGATCGCCTCCAGGCCCCCAGGGGTGGATTTGGTTGCCACTTGCCGCAATGGGGGCGATGGCTTGGTGGCGTTGGATTTGGCGGACGCCGCCGCCTGCCGAGAGGCCGTGCTGCAGCACAGGCCCGATTGGGTGCTGAATGCCGGCGCCTACACAGCGGTAGACAGGGCCGAAAGCGAGCCCGAGCTGGCGATGGCCGTTAATGCCGGCGCCCCCGCAGCCTTTGCCGCTGCCCTGGCTGAGCTTGCCTTGGCTGACGGCAAAACTGGCCGGCTGCTTCAGGTAAGCACCGATTTTGTGTTTAACGGCGCCCAGGGCAGCCCCTACAAGCCAGAGCAAGCCGTGGATCCCCTGGGGGTTTATGGCGCCAGCAAGGCGGCGGGGGAAACGGCGGCTTTGCAGCTGCCGGGGGCGCGGGTGCTGCGTACGGGCTGGGTGTACGGGCCAGTGGGTAAGAACTTTTGTCTCACGATGCTGCGGCTGCATCGCCTCAAGGCCGCGGCTGGCGAAGCCCTTGGCGTTGTGGCTGACCAGGTTGGCTGCCCCACCAGCACCCTGACTTTGGCTGAAGCCTGTTGGCGGGCGCTGGGGGTGGGCCTGGAGCCGGCTGCGGCAGCTGCCTTGCCGCAGGTCCTGCACTGGAGCGATGCCGGAGCCGCCAGTTGGTACGACTTCGCTATTGCCATTGGTGAACTAGGCGTGGCGACAGGGCTGCTTGACCATGCGGCCCAGGTGCAACCGCTCACCACCGCTGAATACCCCACCCCGGCCCAGCGGCCCAGCTACTCCTTGCTCGATTGCACCGCCAGTCGTGCGGCCCTGGGGCTGGATCCTTTGCATTGGCGCCAGGCTTTGCGGGAAGTTTTGACCAAGATTGCGGATCAAGTTTTGGCCTAAACGCTTACCAGCCAGTGGCTTCGGCGAAATTGGGGTTCATCAGTATCCAAGGCGACAAAGCCGTCTATGTCGCCTCTCTCCAGGAAGTTGGTCAATTGACCAACTTCCGTTGCTATTTAGCCTGGTCAAATATTGCCAGTGTCCATGACTACATCGAATGTGCGTTGGCTGCAGAGGTTGGAGAATTACGGGCGGGCGCTGGCTACCTTGCGACGGGCGCTTGAGACTGCACGGCAGCGACCGCTGAGCGAGCTGGAAGAGCAGGGCCTGATCCAGGCATTTGAATTCACCCACGAACTCAGCTGGCTGCTGCTCAAGGACTACCTGGTGGATCAGGGGGTGAGCGGTATCAGTGGTTCGCGCGATGCTGTGCGTGAGGCTGTGGTGCGGGAGTTGCTACCCGTCGGCAGCGAGGACACTTGGATGGCAATGATCCGCAGCCGCAATCTCACCAGCCACACCTACAACCCTGATCTCGCCCATGAGATTTCAGCCCTAATCGTGCAGCGCTATGGGCCTGCCCTGCTGGAGCTGGAGGGGCTGTTGCTGGAGCGGGCTCAGCGGCGATGAGCGACCCCAACGCCCTTGGGGCCCATCCCGCCATTGCAGGACTTCCGCATGACACCACTTCCCAGATTCTGGAGCTTCTGGCTGAGCGGCCCGCCATCCAGCGGGTTGTGCTCTATGGCTCCAGGGCCTTGGGGCGGCATCGTTCCGGCTCTGACATCGACCTTTGCCTCGAGGCTCCGGAGATGGGGCTAGCCGAACTACTGGTGCTGGGTGCCCAGCTCGATGACCTTCTCCTGCCCTGGCGAATTGATCTGCAGTTGCGCCATTTGGTCCGCCATTCGGGATTGCTGGAGCACATCGATAGGGCTGGGATCGTTTTGCATCCCTAGGAAGGTCGACAATCGCGCAGAACTCGGCCTCCTTGGCCAGGCTCAAGGGGATGTTGGGGCTACAGACGTGCCTGCAGATCGGCTGGGCTGAGGATCAGCAAAGGGTTCACCGATCCTTGAAGGCAAAGAAGATCTGAATCCCCACTCACCAGAACCGGTGTTTTGGCGGCTAAGGCCAAATCGAGGAACATCTGATCATGGGGATCGCGAACGCGATGGTCGCTGCTGGGGATTGATTCCGTCCAGCTTTCACACCACGGCAGTAGGTCTTCCAGCAGGCGCTCCCGATCCTCCGAATCCAGCCTGAATTTGGGATAGGCCAACACCCGCAATAGTTTCCTCCTTACGGGCCCAGTTCACGGCATCGGCTAAATCGGCGTCGCTGATCTCCAGTTCGACCAGACCCGCCTGCTCAAGCACCGTTTTGGGCAGGGTGAGCTGGTTTTTGCTGGTGCGCTCGGCAAGCCCATAGGCTGGAATCACTGATCAGGCCGCTGTGGACGCTGCTCTTCTCCCCTCTGGCATCCAGCGGGTATTGGTTACCGGTGGGGCCGGTTTCATCGGTGGGGCGGTGGTGCGCCGGCTGCTGACGGACAGCGAAGCGCTGGTGTTCAACCTCGACAAGCTCGGCTACGCGAGCGATCTCAGAAGCATTGAGCTCACCCTCGCCGAGCTGGGGCAAAGGGGACTCACAGCCAATGGCGATTGCCGCCACCAACTCCTAAAGGTGGACCTCACCGATGCTGAGGCAACGGCCGCGGCAGTGAAGCAGGCCGACCCGGATTTGGTGATGCACCTGGCGGCCGAAAGCCACGTGGATCGCTCGATCGCAGGGCCCGGGGCCTTTATTGAGAGCAACATCAACGGCACCTTCAACTTGCTCCAGGCGGTGCGGGCCCACTGGGAGCAGCTGCCAGAGGAGCGCCAAGCCGGCTTCCGCTTCCATCACATCAGTACCGATGAGGTGTTTGGCTCCCTGGGGCCCGAGGGTCGCTTCTCTGAAACCACCCCCTACGACCCCCGCAGCCCTTACTCGGCCAGCAAGGCCGCCAGCGATCACCTGGTGAGTGCCTGGCACCACACCTATGGCCTACCGGTGGTGCTCACCAACTGCTCCAACAACTACGGCCCCTGGCAGTTTCCCGAGAAGTTGATCCCGGTGGTGATCCTCAAGGCAGTGGCCGGCGAGCCGATTCCCCTCTATGGCGATGGCGCCAACGTGCGCGACTGGCTCTACGTGGAGGACCACGTGGAGGCTCTACTGCTGGCGGGCACTCGCGGACGGCTTGGAGAGAGCTACTGCGTGGGAGGCGGCAATGAACGCAATAACACCCAAGTGGTGCAGGCGATCTGTGACCTGATGGACCAGCTGCGGCCCGAGGGGGCGCCCCATTCAAGGCTGATCACGCCTGTGAAAGACAGGGCCGGCCACGATCGCCGCTACGCCATCGATCCAGCCAAGATCAGCACTGAGTTGGGCTGGAAGCCGCGCAATAGCTTTGAGCAAGGGTTGGTGGCAACCGTAAATTGGTATTTGGCCAATCAAAAATGGTGTGCAGCCATGACGGACCGCGCGAGCTACAGCGGTGAGCGCAACGGCGTTCAACCTTGGATGGTGTGATCATTCAACTGGTACGCGAATGTCCGCCTGGCCATGGTGGCGTGGAGCGTGTAGCTCATGAGCTGGCTTCGGCTTGGCAAGCTAGTGGTGACTTGACCTCCACAATTTCTCTGCAGCCCTATTCTCCATCGGTCGACGACCCTTCGCTGCCTGTGCAATATCGGCGCAACAGTCTGCCGAGCATCCACTTTGGTCGGCAGCTTTTAATCCCTTTGCCATCGCGACGTCTATGGACTGTGCTCACTAGTGCAGAGGTGCTACATGTTCATCTTCCATGCCCTGGTTTGCTCGTGGTGAGTGTGCTTGCTAGACTGTTTAAACCGTCAAGAACAATCCGCCTGCACTGGCATGCCTTTCTGCAGCCTCCTAGAGGACCTCAAGGCGGGTTGATTAGCGTCTATCAATGGCTTGCTCTACGTTGGGCAGGGTTTGGTGTTCAGGCCGTTGTCACTACCTCACCGGTGGTCGCTGAGGCCCTTGTTCAAGAGGGCGTCAAGCCTCAAAAAGTGGTTGTCTTGCCCTGCTGCCTAGGGGAGCTGCAAGAGCAACTTTACACCAAGATCGCCGAGGAACGCCGCCATTGGCATCTTCGCAATGAACAGCAGCCGCTTCGGCTGCTGTTCATTGGCAGACTAGATAGTTACAAGCGGGTAGATTGGCTGATTGAAGCTTGTGTAGAGACGAAAGTTGCTGAGCTCCATGTTGTCGGTGATGGGCCTATGCGCTTGCAGTTAGAACGGATGGCGCAGGCATGTGAGATCAATCAAGTGGTTGTCTTTCATGGCCGTATCAGTGAAAATGAGAAATTGATATTGCTACGTGATTCGGATCTGCTAGTGCTCCCTGCAGATTGTAGTAATGAAGCCTTTGGTATTGTGCAGTTGGAGGCGATGGCCTGCGGGGTGCCAGCGCTGGCTTTTGATATTCCCCGTTCAGGAATGGCCTGGGTGAGTGGGCTCAGAGAATTTCTTGGTTTGCCATATTTAACATGCAATAACCTGGTTGAATCTATTGAGCTTTTGTCCAGAAATCCTAAGCTATTATTTGAGGCATCAAAAGCTGCGCAATGCCGATATTTGGATACATTTTCAAGGAAAATTTGGCAGGTCAATCTTGTTGCTTTGCTCGCGAGATGATAATTAGCAATCTTTTGCCTTATGTTCCTGGGCACTCAGGCTTTTCAAGTTATGTCAAGCGCGTGTTGCCTGGCTTGCCCGGTTTTCGTCTATTGGTTGGTGCCGATGATTGTGCCATCTGCAGGAATGATGATTGGCTGCCTGAGCAGCCTCCAAAAACGCAACCACTTGCTCTTCTGCACCAGTTAGCTTTTACACAGCATGGAGTAGATATCAAGGCTGCTCTAATAAAGGCTGGCCTTAATATGAATGATGTCCAGTCAATCTATAGCCCTTACTGCGATGCTTTGTTGTCAATACGCGGGACTCCACAGGTGATCACGTGCCATGACCTCACTCCCCTAGCTTATCCGAATAGCCGAAAAGCTGCGTTTCGCTATAAGATCTGGACCCCTCTTCACTTCAAGAAAGCAACTGCTGTGATTGCGATAAGTCGCTTCGTAGCCAATCAGCTGGTTGACTTTGGTGTGCCAGCTTGCAAAATTGAGGTGATTTATAATGGCGTAGCTATCGTACGAGAGCCTATTGCATCCGCGGCTAGTAATGACTTGTTGATTATCGCCCGCCACGACAGCAACAAGAATGTTGCGATGGTGGTTCACGCATTCGACCAATTTGTCCAGCAAAATTCTCATTGGAGAGGTCGACTTGTTGTTGTAGGGAGGGCGGGCTCAGAATCCCGACAATTGAAATTGACCATTGCTCAATTAAAAAATCCTGAATGCGTTGTCTTTCTTGAAAGTGTTACTTCTACTGAGTTGGTACAGTTGTTGCGATGTAGCTTTGCACTTGTATCTGCTAGCAGTATGGAAGGATTTGACTATCCGATTTTGGAGGCTAAGGCTGAAGGCTTGCCTACTATCATTAGTGATATCCCCGTGCATCGCGAACTCCATGGTGATACTTCCTTGTATTTTGAGCTTTCCAATGCTCCAAGGTCGTTTGGCTATGCCCTGGAGAGATTAGCTGGGGATCTTGTTCTATGGAATTATTTGGGATTGCAGGGCTTTAGATTGGCTAATAGCTTTAGCATTAGCGTTCAACAGCAGCAAATTCAAGACCTTTTGAATTGTATTCAATCCTAGTTTGGCATAGTTTTGAATGCTTTGTGTAGGCAGGAAAACCTAACCCCAATTCGCCCTCATTTATATACCATTTTGATCTATCAAGAGCCTAGCCGCGAAATTGACTATGAGTTTAGGGTGCTGATTCCCCTATTGACGCCTTCAGTGTTGGCATTTACTTTTTAGGATCCCTGGTTTATTCTTCCATTGATTCTATTGTTTGCATGAGGCATCGATGCTAGAATTGGAATGCATTAATCCTTAAGTTCATCATGGAGCAGCGCCTGAGTGTAAGGAAGGAAACTGTGCTGGTGACTGAGGAGCCAAAACTTCTTACGGGCCTAAAAATTGCTGTAACCGCGTTAGATTTGGAACAAACTGAGCATAGGGGAATTGCATACTTTTCTAAATCAGTATTAGCGGCTTTGTCAGAACAGGGCGCAGAAGTTTATTTATTGACCAGCTTTTTTGCCAATAGGTTGTCAAGGCGAGAGTTATCACTTGTATCCGACAACGCTTGTAAGCTAATAGTTTTGGCTGACATCTTAGATAAACTTGCGGCTCCAGCCTTATTACTCAAGAAGGCAAAAAATGCTACTTTTTCTCTTGGGTACTCCTTCAAGATTCTCCAAAAGATGGCTTCCCTTGCCCTAATGATTTTAACTTTCAAACTTAATAAAAGGGCTATGCTAGTGCCTATCCACAGGGACGTTACTGCGCCATATGTGTCTAATGAAAGGCTTGACTATCTTGATAATTTAACGGGTTTTATATCGGCACAGAATTGCTATCAAATTTTCTCGCTATGCTCCATATTTCGCCGACAATTTCTTCGTCCTAAGCTTATCTTTGAGGATGTAGTGATTGACCTTCTCTTGTCTTGTTCACCTCTTTCGACCGGAGTTATAAAAAATTCTGACAATAAGGCTGTACCCATTTTGCAAGTTATTCATGATATGTTCACGCTGGAATTTGCTCGGCACCCAGACAACCCTATACGATTTTATAATAGGTTGGTTGATGCCACAAGCGCCGATTGTTTTTTTGTTTCTGATGACTCAAAAAACAAGGTTTGCAATGTTGTTGATCGTGATCCAAAAAACAATCGGTTTACAACTCTGATTCAGCCTCCTTCGCTTAGTATTTCTTATCTGAATCAGGCTGCTGCAATCCCTAAGTATAGTGAAATCCCTGCCAATTACATCTTATTTTCTTCCTCAATCGTGCCTCGCAAAGGGGTTGATATTTTGATAAAGGCTTATAGAGAAACCTCTCTAAGCAAGGAGGGCGTTGGGTTGATTATAGCTGGTAAACTGCATGGTGATGAGTATGGGAAAGCGGTCACTAGTTTATGTTCGATAGATCCGAATATTAAGCTTTTGGGTTATGTTAATGAACTCGATAAATCTTGGCTTTATCTTAATGCAACTTTGCTTGTTTCCCCCTCGCTTAGTGAGGGTTTTGGTATTCCTGTTCTTGATTCAGCCGCGTTGGGTCTGCCCGTGCTTGCCAGTAATATCCCGTCACATAGGGAGATTGCTTTAATCCCAGCTTTAAGAGAGTGTATAGAGTTAGTAGATAATTATGATATTTTCCATTGGTCAATTAAGCTAGTAGAAGCTTGTCATACAGCATGCTTGCGCAGGCTACAGGATGACGATATGACTTCATCAAGATTAATTAGATACGCTCAATTGAAAGAGGAGCTTTTTAGTCAATTTTCCCAAAAAATCGGGCGTAAGGTTGTGAATATTTTAGCCTAGTGCATTGCAATTGCTATTCTTAATATACTTTAGTGGCAATCCGCGATTTAATCTAATTATTTTTAAAAATGTTGTGCCAATCATATCGGAATATGTTAGCTGATTGCCAGTGGGCTCATGCCTGTCTATCTTTAAGGCGCCATTGTCGCCGACAAGGTATTTGACTTCTGCCACTTTGTTGTATTTATTATCCGAGAGTGGTTGCTGGGAGGTACGATTTTATTGGCCTAAGATTATTCGACCAAGTATTGATTTGTTGAGTCGAATACGATCCCTACAGATTTTTTTCGAGTTGTTATTTCTGCTGTAACGATGGCTTTCAGGAATTATGATACCCCTCGGCTGCCACATAGGCTGTCTTGATTGGTTATCACGGGAATTGAGATCCACCCCGGGGCCCGGATAGGCGAGGGCGTGTTTATCGACCACGGCATGGGTGTCCCGTGTCAATCAGGTTGATGTGCGCTTTGCATCAGTAATTTGTTACCCGTTTTAATTGACGCCTGGTAACACCTTTTTGCTTCTTCCTGACTGGGTTTCCTGCCGCTGTGCTGCGTTCTCTAGGCACTCCTGCACTCTGGCCACGCGCCAATCCCTAATCCGGCGCTGCAGGGTGCGTTTGTGCTGTGGCCCATAACGCTCTGGATCCAGTTCGATCAGCCGCTCCAGGAGCTCCTGGCTGCCCACATCCGCTTCTGCCTCCAGCCATTGGGGGATGAGATCGGCATGAGCCTCAAAGGGATCCACTCGGCTGCGGCGGCCCTGCCGCGGCTTGTGCTTTTTCTGTAGAGGCCTGCTCTGGCGCCATAGGGCCTGTAAACCCTGCAGAAATCCCTCCAGCTCACGTTTCTCTGACTCGGGGCTTTGCCAGCTCAATGGATCCCCCGCCATGGCGCTGGCACGTTGGCCGCTGATCAACAGGGCCAGTCGGCTCTGGCAGCTGCGCATCGTGGCCAGCAGCGCTACCGGGTCACACCGCTTTCTGAGCTCCCTGAGGCCCTGGGCTTCCTCATCGCTGAGCACTCCGGTGCGCAGGAGCTGCTGCAGCGGTGTGCGCGGCGGGTGGTGCAGGCGCTTGATCCGGCCGCCTTCCCGCACGCTGCTTTTGAGCTTGAACGATGGCTGAAACAGATTGGTAAACAGCCTCATTGCCGCGTAGAGCTCTGCCAGCAGCTGGGCTGCCTCCAAGCCCACCAAACGTTCGTAGCCCACCACCCGGCGGATCAGCACCCCGTTCTTCTGCTCCACCGGGGTCCCCAGAGAATCCCGGGGACATGAGCCCCGGGATTCTCTGGGGTGCCCCACCCAAGCCTGGTCGTTGCTCTGGTATGCGCGGGAGCGGGTGAGTTCAATCCCCTGCTCCGGTGCATCGCACCACTGCTCCATCAAGGCGTTCATAAAGGCTGGGTCGTTATCCGCATCGATCCCGCGCAGGGGGAAGGGCAGTTGCTGCCGCAGCAGCTGGATGGCGGCCAGCACCGAGGCTCCATCGCGCGTGATCACCGGCAAGCTCTCGCTCCAGCCGGTGGCGATATCTGTGGCAACAAGGGTCCAGATGAACCGACCCTCCAGGCGGCCACCGCAATGGGCCACCAGGTCGATCTCCAACCAGCCTGGCTGCTTGTGGTCGTCCCAGCCATTAAACGTGCGCACCTGAACGCGCCGCCGCACGCCGCTGTGGGCCCGGGGAGGGCGCCGCCATCCATTGCCCCCACTGGACTGACGGACTGGGGCCAGCAGCCGATCAATCGTGGCGCTGCTCATCGTCAACACCCTGGCCCGCACGCCCTGCTCCAGTTGCATGTGGCCGTGGTGCTCAAGCGATTCCACCAACTGCGGCAGCAGGGCATGGAGGCGCTTGCCGCACAGCCGATCACTGGCCTCCCACAGAGGCACCAGCGCCTCAACTACCTCAGGGCCGTAACGGCGGCGGTGCTGGCCGCGCTGGCTGCTGTCCCGTGTCAATCAGGTTGATGTGTTGCGTCAATCTGATTGACCGGTAGAAGCGCTTGTTCTGAGCTCTACTGATTCCTGAGATCGCTGTTGGGATCGTGATCGTGACCAGGCTGTCGCGACGCGTCAATCACGTTGTGGTTCCGTCGTCAATTTCAAGGCTGGTGGCTCAGTTTTCGTTTCGTCGCCTTGGTTCTGCTGAGCTGGGGTGGTGGTGTCGTTGATCGTGACGGCCATGACGCCCGCGTCAATTACATAGGCGGGTCGTTCTGATCGATGGAAACCCCTGCTGCGGCTTGTTTTTGCCGATAGCTCTCGCCTTTGATTCCCACGATGTGGCAGTGGTGCACCAGTCGGTCCACAGCTGCCACAGTCATCGATCCGCTCGGGAAGATCTGATCCCACTCCCTGAAT
>NZ_JAGQBV010000064.1:0-10937 GCF_024345815.1 Cyanobium sp. HWJ4-Hawea
CAAGCCGCTTAAAAAGTGAAGCGACTGAGGCGAAATCAACCAAATCAGTTGAAAAAGAAACGACGCTAGGCCAAGTAGCCGATAGTAACGGTCAAACCAGTAGGGCATTCGCCGGCCCCGCAGAGGTCTACCCAACTCAATCGCCAGCAAAGCTACAAGGGCTAAGGAAACAAAGCTAGTAACTCTACGAAAAGGAAATGGCAGCGCAATCGCCACCATTTCCAACAGGGAAAGAAAAAATAGTCGGCGATAAAAGCGATGATGTAGCTTCACCACTAGACCAGCCAACTAACTAACTAAAGGCCAGGGCTGCTCTGCATAATCCCACCATCGGCAAAGATAGAGGTGGCAGTGATATAGCTCGCAGCATCACTGGCCAAAAATGCCACAACCTTGGCTATTTCCTCAGGCTGGGCCATCCGGCCCATGGGAATGGCGGAGTTGAGCTTGGCCAACAACTCAGGATCATTCATGGTCGAATCGTTGATCGGGGTGGCAACGGCACCGGGCCCCACATTGACGATGGTGACTCCCTTGGAAGCCAACTCCACCCCTGCGGTGCGAGTGAGCATGCGCACGCCACCCTTGGCTACGCAGTAGGGGGTGTTATTGGGCATCGGCCAATCCTCATGCACTGATGAGATATTGATGATTCGCCCACCGCTGCCCTGGGCAATCATTTGCTTTGCCGCGTACTGGGTAGCGAAAAATACACCCCGCAGGTTGACGTTCAAAACCTTGTCGAAATCATCGGGGGTGGTGTCGAGAATGGAAGTCCGGGTTTCGATACCAGCGTTATTAACCATCACATCAAGCCGGCCAAATTTTGCAACCGTCGAATCGATCAGGCGTTGTAGATCGTCGAGCTTGCCAACATCAGCCTGCACACCAAAACTGCATCCGCCATATTCACCAATTTCCCGCTCGATCGCCTCGGTAGCTTCAGGGTGGGAGCGGTAGTCGATAACAACCTTTGCACCGAGCTGCGCTAAGCACTCAACAATGGATTTTCCGATACCGCTGTTGCCACCGGTAACGATGGCCACCTTGCCCTGAAGGAAATTTGAGAGGCTCTGCTGAGCGTAGGGGTTAGTTGTGGTCACTGGGAAAGAGTGTAAGAAAAGACTAACTTTAAAATATTAGCAGAAAAACCAAGAAAGTATTGAAGAGAGAGCCACGAACTGAGTAAAAACCAAAGGAGTGGCCCATCGAAAAGGAATGTCAGAGGATAAAAACATTAGGACACAATTAGCATCACATTTAGTGACAAAAGCCAGGCCCGCAAGCAAGTCGCCCTAAAACAAGGAGAGTAAGGAGCTATCGGTTGAGTTATCAAATGCGGAAATTCCTAGCTTGGGGTGACATGCCAAAAGGAAGCTCTAGTACCGCCCAAAAAGCAATAGCGGGAATTGCCACTCTTGGGATAACCCTAATCACAGGGTGCCAAAAGAGTACATGGAATCCACCCACGGGTTCAGCATGCCTGCCGGGAAATCCTCAGGCGAAGCAGTGCCGGGACGTATCAATAATCAACAATCCTGTCTATCCAGAATCGCAATCACCACAGCTGACCGTTATCTCTTTGGATCCAGAATTTGAAGAGATAGTTGGTCGTACACCCAATCTGGTTCCCCTTGCAACTGGATTCGGTTTTCTAGAGGGGCCAGTTTTCCTTAAGGAGAAAAATGGTAACGGTGGCATTCTATTCGTAACAGATCAGATACACAACAGCATCTATTCTTTGAAATGGAAGGGGTTAATTAATGGGCAAATAACCAAAGATTCATGGGAGGAACCAAGACTGTTCAGAAATCCATCCGGCGTTGCCGATGGACAAACCCCTGATTTACAGGGGAATCTACTTACGGCAGAAACGACAGGCAGGCGTATATCGATCACACGGTCTATATCAGCAAACCTTAAAAATCCAAACCCCCAGGCTCCAACCCTGGTGGGTAGCTATCAAGGGAAACGTCTGAATTCACCAAATGATCTTGTGGTCAAAACTGATGGAACTGTCTGGTTTACTGATCCCAGTTACGGGTCCCTGCAATTTCCACCCCAACCAGCTGAGCTGCCAAACAACGTCTATCGCTATGACCCAAAAAACAAACAACTAAAGGTGGTAGCCCCGGGCCTGGTGATGCCTAATGGAATCGCCTTTGGACCTGGGGAAAGAACGCTTTACATCATCGATAGTGGGGCAATTCAGGGGCCACGTACCTACTACCCCTATCTGCCACACAGCATCTATCTCTACGACGTATTAGCTGATGGCAAGACCCTAGCCAACAAGCGCCTGTTTGCCAATGTGGCTCCTGGATTCCCCGATGGAATGCGCCTCGATGAAAAGGGGAACGTATATGTAGGCACATTGGAGGGAATCCATGTGATAAATCCGCAGGGCAAATTAATCGGCAAATTCTTGATGGCAAAGCAAACAGCTAATCTGAGCTTCGGAGGGGCGGATAACAACGTGCTGTTTATTGGATCCAGCAACACCCTGTGGGCAGTAAAACTTAACGTCAAAGGGCAGACACCGATACAAACAAGGCCAGAGCAATAAGCAAAAGGCATGTTATCAACCCACAAAAAAGAAGTTGTACCTATATCGGGAAAGCGTAAAAATAGAAAAGCGGAAGCCGAAAAGAATTTGATCAGCGACTCAACGAAACAGATGACAAAAGGGACCAGGTACTGGAAAATGAAAGTGATTAAAAGAACGCTGCCAGCAGGCCAGCAGTCACCCCCAAAAGGAGGAGCTCCCTTGACCAAGGAAATAATATTGGCTAATATTAAAGTCCATTTGAACATTAATACGGTGGCTCATTGAGAAAAGATTAGCGAGGAACTAAGGCGATAGCGAAAAAATTGTACAACCAACAAGCAAGGTCCAAAAGTTACTACAGTCTAAAGAACAAAAAACCGTCATTGCCGGAAAAGATAACAGGCCATTAAAAAGAAAAAAAATGCCCCCACCAGCCTCGTCAAACATGCACACGTCGACTAAACATGAAATAAAATCAAGATCACGGAAAAAGGTATTAAATGTAACATTGAAACTCATCTATATATCCTGGGCTCCTCTCGCGATTGGAATTGCCTCCTTAAGCACTCCAAGCTTTGGAGGCGATAATTTAGACATAGAAACAATTAACAAAACAAACTTTGTAAAGCCAGCGGAAATGATAAAAATAACCGTTACAACTCCAAATTCGAGCAATCGAATTGAAGCCAATCATTTCCAGCCAGTAAACAAAACAAAAAAAAGTCTTACATTTTTTGATAACACTATTTTTATCAAGGCTCGACCGTTAAATGAAGCAGGGGAAAGTAACTCAGAGCTTCAGAGCTGGGGAAATACACTTAGACTGGGCCATCGCAGTCTTATAAATGAAGGGAAATCCTACATTGGATTCAATGCTGGATATGATAATACATTTAAAGACAGCTATTATTACCAACAACTAGGCATCGGATTTGAATTTATTCACCCAGGAATAACAGTATTAGCTACTGGGAACTACCCCATAGGAAAATCAAGCTACAAAAGCCCAGGGCAGGAGGTGGAGTCGACATTTAATCTTCAAGCCAGTGTACCTCTTTGGGACAGTAATTTTTCAATAACAACCAGAATATATTACATAGTTGAAAATCAAGGCGGAAGTGCTCCGGGAGGATTGGGTGAGCTGACATATTCATTCAACTCCAAATGCAGTCTTACTTATACTGTAAGTAACGACCGATTAAGCGGAACTGGGTATGTGCTACAGCTTAAATACTTATTTAACCCTCCAAATAAAAACGAAATACCCTCAGGAATGCCATACGGAACAGCATTACCATTCAGCCAAGCGCTAGGAAATACTGGTAGTCGTATAATTAGATTAAGTGGATCAGTGCCAGCGTATGGTAATTAAAAACAAAAAAATTGAATTTTAAATTATAAGAGAACTAATAAAAAGTATGGCGAAACTTATTCGAGAGCATGAAACTCCATTAGCTCAAAATAATTACCAAATGGATCTGGTATGAAGAAACGGTCTCTGTCTGCCAGCTTTACTTGATCTTCAATCTTGAAACCCGCAGCCTCTAGCCTAGTCCTTAACTTTAACAAACCAGATACCTCTAAGCAAATGTGTCTACCGACAGGGACAGGTATATAATCATCGGAAAAGGAAAGATGAATCATCATGTCCAGAAATCTAAACCAAAGCAAATCGAACTGGCCCGCAATTTCCTTGGGAAGGGGGATTTCCTCCATATCTAAGACTCCAATATAAAAATCTCTTGCCTCTTGGTGCCCACCAGGTTGAGCCATCAATGCCAAGTGATTAAGGCGTGTAATACGCTTGTGAAGCCGGGAGCCAAGAGTCACAACAAAAAAGCAAGCTAGATAAAGTTACTCACAATAAGAACTAAAAGCAGAAAAAGACAGTATTTCTTTACGTTTGGCGCAAGAGGGGTAGCGGCAATAAATAAAAATAAGTAAACATAAAGGCAATAGCCAGGATGTTTAAAGTAAAGCTACTACAATTTAGGAATCAACAGGGAAAACATCTCTAGGCCAACTTTTTGGAGGATTTACTTCGAGTATAACATAGAAAAGCTCCTACAAAGCTCAGTATAATTAAGGTTTGGAAAAGGAACGATTGCACTCTTAAGTAATTCATTGATGAAACATCCCCAGACAGAACGTTATGCAGAATTGCGGCTCCGTACGCGGTGCCAAATGCTGAACCAATAAAACTAACTGACCATATAACACCTGAAGCAGTTCCTGTTCGATTTAGTGGGACTGCATCAAGGGAGGCACTATTATTTGGTGATACAAAAAGTCCGGAGGCAGAACCAAGCAAAAACATTGCAATTATAGTTTTAAAAATCATTGGAGATACATGTACTGACGAATGGGTAGATCCACCAATGGAATTAAGCCATATTAAAGATACTCCACCTGAAATAAAGCCGAGCGTAGTCAGCCAACGGGGTCCGTAGCGATCACTCAAACGCCCGGAGATTGGACCGACAATGGCCAAACCGAGAGCGTAAGGAAGCATAATCAAACCGCTTTGAAATGCGGTGAATTTAAGGACAGTTTGTGTGAAAAATGGAATTGCAAATGTACAGGAAGCCACAATGGCATTATTGAGAAGACGTGTTAAAGCTCCCCTTGAAAACTCAATAATTTTAAATAATTTAACATCTAGTAGGGGACTTTTGTTTCTAAGCTCTACAAAAACAAATAGAAATAAGCTTATAATACCTAGTATAAGTAACGACAGCAGAGGATAGGAAAATGATTTAGCTGATGTAAGCATCACAACAGCAGCCATAGTTCCACCTATTCCGATGGCTGAGAAAATAAATCCTTGAATATCAAAAGAAAAATTATGACTGTTATTATTAGCTTGAGCCTGAAGTAGACTTTCGTCTAGAATGAAAAGACCCAAGCAAATTGCTAAAAGACCCGTAGGGACATTTAGGTAAAAGATTGACCGCCAGCCAAAAGAATGTATTAACTGTCCTCCCAATGTAAATCCAAGTGCATAGCCAATTGAGTAGACTGTGCCGTTAATTCCTAGAGCAAGGCCATGCTGCTTCAAGGGGAAAACAGCTAACGAGATAACGTTACTATTAGCAAGTAGCGCTGCGCCCCCGAAACCTTGAATAGCACGCATGAATATAAGTACATATATATTAGGGGCTAAACCGCAAAGTGCTGATGCAACAGTAAATAATGCGAAACCTGAAACAAAAACAGATCTTCTACCGAAGATATCTGAAAATCTGCCAGCCGCAGGAAGCGCAAGAGCTACAGCAATAAAAAAAATAGAGATTACCCATTCGGATGTAGTGACATTAACTTCAAAAGACTTGGTTATGTCAGGAAGGGCAAGGTTGGTAATGGTAGAATCTACTCCTACAAGGAGAATACTTAATTGAACTACCGCAAGGGCCCACCACTTATAAATGTCGTTAGACAATAAATAATGAATCCACTTGTTCCGCCTTTGCAAAAGAGTTGACAAAATTCCATTGAAAAACTAACACTGCCAATTTAACACATCTAAAGCGACTCCATGACCTCGACAATGTGTCCGTCTGGATCTCGCAACACAAGGCCCCTCCTAAAATCAGAGATTGCGTCGATTTCCTGAATTCCATTGGATACCCATTGAACGCCGTTATCAAAAGCTTTTTGAGCGACTTCATTTAGGTTGCAAACGACAACTCTAAAATACCAATTGACTCCAGTAATATTATTATTTTTTCTTCCATCTGCTGGTTCGACGTAATGTAAAAATTCTAGCCCAATACCATCGTCAACACCAAAAGAAAGGATTTCGACCTTAGAATTAACAAGTCCATCAAGGCTTGACTGTTCAACTCCATAATTTGTTCCACTTCCAAGAAAATTCATGCCAATTATTTTTTCATAAAATAACCTACTACTTTCTACATTCCCAACAGAAATAGCCGTATGGTCAATGCCAAGAAACAGTTTGTCTTTAGATTGCCACTCTGGTTTTCCTTTTCCAGGTGGAAACTGAATCAACTCGATAGAATGATGTTCTGGTGTCTTAAATTTAAAAGCTTTAATACCTGATGCCTTAACATTCCATGATGGGAGGGTTTGAGGTGAAGTAGAAGTGAATATTACATGGTCTCGGATACGATTAAATGCATCATCAATATTGCTAGTCACAATAGCGAAGTGGCGAAACCACAGATCATTTCCATTAGTATCAACAGGTAAACGAAATGAGTTTATGTCAGAACTGGACCTGATTTCTAACAACTCTCGCCCTAGCTTCAGAGTATTTACATGGACCGAACTATTTGGATAACCCCAGAATTGAGAGCATGATAAATTGGGAATGTTAGTGCAACCTTGCGATTCAAAGTCAAATATTTCTTCAAAAAAATTAACCATTGAGTTGGTATCTGCTACAGTCATTCCTATACAGTGCGAACGGATAGCCATGATATGATTACAAAAAATTGATTAGAGCAAAATTTAAAAAATTCGAGCTTAAAAGAATATTAAGCAGGACTTCATTAAGAGCTTAGTGCAGACATCAAAAATCGGTACCCTATTCTAAATAAATCTTAAAAGAAAATACAGTTCAGCTTAATACTTATGTAGGTGACACTAGACAGCCAACTCAGCATGATTTGAAGAAAATAGAAAAAATATACAGTTTCATTGAAAATATGGCAACCGTTGTCCAAACTATCATCTGCTTAGGGACATATCTGCTCACAAAAAACTGCCCATTGCAGGTTTAGATTCAATACATTGTTGATGTCTTCGGTGGTCTTGTCGAGGATCCAGGAACGGGTATCGATCCCTTCATTGTAAACGATAAGATCGGGATTGCCTAGTTCTAAACAGCCGAATCGATTAAGCGCCGAAAGTCATCCTGCTCGGACACGTCAGCATGAACCCGTGACTAGTCCGCCATAGGAGCCGATCTCACTCTAAAACGCCTCAGTACCCATGGGATGGGAGCGGCAGTCGATCAATACCTGGCAACAATGCCCTATGTCATCTATATGGGCGGGCGAGTTGAATCATAGATTGTGCTAACAGCCATTTAGTGTTGCCTCAATAGATTTGGATCTTTGGCGTCTGCGTCCAGCTCTGGTTAAAACCGGCTACAGCGCGAGCGGCGCCGGCAGCTGCTGGAGGCAGCCCGCAGCCACTACCAGTCGCTCAGCTACCAGGAGAAGGGCGCCCTGGTGGATAAATTGGTCTAACTGAGCGAATATCACCGCAAATCTGTGCTGCGATTGCAGCGCCATGGGCACCTTGAGATTGAGCCGACACTCAAGGCGTTGCTGCTACAGGTGAGCCCGGCTGGTTCGAGATGGATCTGGTGGCCCACTGCGGTGGGCGCATGGAGGGCCCGTTCCTGTGGACGCTGGTGCTTTCCGATGTGGCCAGTGGTTGGAGCGATGGGTCCCACTGCACAGCCGTGATGGCCTACTGGTGCGCTCAGCGCTCCTGGAGCTGCGCAAGCTGATACCGATGCCACTTCGTGGCATCGATGTGGACAACGACACTGCCTTGATGAATGGGGAGTTTGAGCGCTAGTGCGCTGAGGAGCGCAAGCCAGTCAAAATGACTCGATCACGGGCCTACAAATCCAATGACCAGGCCTGGGTGGAACAGAAGAACGGCATGCTGGTTCGCCGGGTGGTGGCTCACCGGCGGCTGGAAGGAGCTCAGCAATTGGAGCGGCTCTGCCAGCTCTATGCCGCTCTGCGCCTGTTCACCAACATCTATCAGCCATCGGCTAAGCGGATCCCATTTGAGGAGGGCGACATCCGGGAAGGCCGGCGCCCGCGCCGCCGCCATGACGAACCGCTAACCCCACCTGATCGGTTGCTGCGCTGGAGCGGCATGGGTCGCAAGGGCCGTCAACGCATCGAGGCGCTGCAGCACCAATGCGATCCGGTGGTCCTGCTGGAGACGATTCGCCACAACCAGGCGGCCCTGGTGATCGGGGAGCGCGAGCCAGGCCATAGAAGAGAATCCTAAGCAAGCTTGACACAACTACTCTGAGCCAAATTCAGTCCGCAATACTTGGATTGACCTAGGAACAAGGCTGCAAGAGTTTTGAGCCGCTGGAGCGAAGGCATCCCACCCAAGACAATCATTCGGACTCGGCAAGGAGGTGTCGATCCAGGATCGCCAGGGACCATAGGCGGCCCCTGGCTCTGGCACAGCGAATGTCAATGGCTGCCACCAGGCGTTAACCATGAGGTGCAAGCGAAAACGGCCTCTAACACTGGTAGAAGTTAGGGCAAAGGATCGGGACTCATCACCCCAATCTGGTTGGTTAAGGGCCACACCGTGCCAAACCAACTGGCGATGCTCAAGAAGCTGGCCTAGGGTAAAGTTGTCGTGATCGATCACCAAATCACGGCGCATCCGATAGGCATTCAGCCCTGAGACAAGATGGCGGAGATCAGCTTCGGTATCAAGCAAACTCCAATCCATCCAACTAAGCAAATTGTCCTGGCAATAAGCATTATTGTTTCCCTGCTGTGTACGTCCAATCTCATCACCCATGCCAATCATGGGTGTTCCTGATGACAAAAGGAGAAGGGTAAGGAAATTACGTCGTTGACGCAAGCGCAGCTGTAAAACATCAGGATCTTCAGTAGGACCTTCAATGCCACAATTCCAACTGGCATTATCATCACTACCATCTCGATTAGTTTCACCATTAGCAATATTGTGCTTACCATTATAGGCAACTAAATCAGCCAAAGTGAAGCCATCATGACAGCTGATAAAATTCACACTGGCTTCATCGGCCCGATTTTCATAGCCATATATATCAGGGCTCCCAATCAAACGCTGGGTGACCTTCCGCACCATACCCGCATCACCCTTAAGGAAATGACGGACATCATCCCTGAAACGGCCGTTCCACTCCTGCCAATTATCAGCAACAAATTTCCCTACCTGGTATAAGCCTGCCGCATCCCAAGCCTCAGCAATCAGCTTAGTTCCCGCTAAAACAGGATCCGTATCAATGTCCCAAAGGATAGGGGGTAAAGCAGAGGGCGCCCCAGTTTCGTCCCTAGAGAGGACAGATGCGAGGTCGAATCTAAAACCATCAACATGCATATGTTCAACCCAATAACGTAAACTGTGACGAATCAAGCGCCGAACTATCGGATTATTCGCATTAAGTGTATTAAAACAGCCAGTGTAATCTGCATACCCTGCTCCATCATCCTTTAACAGGTAATAATCAGAATTGGCAAGACCCCTATAGCAAAATGTTGGGCCATCAGCATCGGCCTCAGCCGTATGATTAAAGACCACATCTAAAATCACCTCAATGCCAGCGTGGTGTAGGGCTTTTACAAGGTCCCGGAACTCATTAAGGGGCGCCATCGGGCCCGCAGCACTGGAGTAGCCATGGTGGGGAACAAAAAATGAAATGGACTGATAACCCCAGTAATTCGCCAGGCCACCAGGGGCATCAAAGGGGTCAAACTGAAAGACCGGCAGCAATTCAACGGCCGTAACCCCCAGATCCTGAAGATATGGAATTTTCTCAATTAACCCTAAATAGGTACCAGCATTTGGAGCCTCAACACCAGAACTAGGATCTGCAGTAAAACCCTTAACATGGAGTTCATAAATAACACTATCCCGGCTGGGGCGTCGCAGCGGTTGGTCCCCTTCCCAATCGTAGGCAGCAGGGTCTACTACCACACTTTTCATCGAGCGCTCAACAGGCTGCTCGGGGGTACGCCGATAATTTGCAGGCATAACCATGGCAAGGCCATAGGGATCAAGTAGCAAATTGTTTGTATCAAAGTGCAGACCACGATCTGGATCACAAGGACCATCTACCCGGTAGCCATAAACCTGGCCAGGCGAAATCCCAGCTACAAAGCAGTGCCAGTAGTGATAAGTGCAATAGGTCTCGCCCTCAAGCCGATAGACCTGGCTTGGCTCAACTGCATCGGCGCTGTCAAACAGACAAAGCTCAACGGCCGATGCATCCTTTGAGTAAATACTGAAGTTCACTCCGCCTGAGACAGGAGTGGCACCTAGGGGAGAACTGGAACCAGGGGCAAGGGAGGAAAACGCCATGACTATGGAATGGGAAAACAAAAAACCGGGCGTAGCTGAATCATGGCCGAAAAACAGATTTGGGAGTTAGAAGCAAATCAGGTCAAAGTTCCAGAAGGGAATATGACTGATGCTCACAAAACGTGGAGGCAGTCTCCTTTTGAAAGAACACCTCCCAATCACAGATCTAGCTATCAACCTATAGGGCTGAAGTTATATAGTTCTACAATCTAGCCAACAGATGATCCCCAACACGCAGGGCGTTGGCGATGGCGGTAAGGGATGGGTTGACCGCGCCAATTGTGGGCATGAAACTGGTATCTACAACGTA
>NZ_JAGQBV010000065.1:0-10833 GCF_024345815.1 Cyanobium sp. HWJ4-Hawea
GCGGGAACAGTTGGTTTGATGACCCAGGAGGTGATGGGCCTGGATGCGGCCTACATCACCGCCCCCTGGAGTGATCGACCCGACACTTCTAATGCAGCCGTGGCCCTGGGTATCGCTAACCAACTCACCAATATCCTCAGGGATGTGGGTGAGGATCGGGGACGGGGCCGAATTTATCTTCCCCTCGAGGACCTAGAGCGGTTTGGCTACAGCGAAGACGATTTATTTGCCGGCACTCTCAACGATAATTGGCGTGAGTTGATGCGCTTTCAGCTAGGGCGAGCCAGGGACTGGTTTGCCCGTTCGGAGGCAGGGGTTCGCTGGCTGGCCCCCGATGCCCGTTGGCCAGTGTGGGCTTCGCTGCGCCTATATCGCGGCATCCTTGATGTGATTGAGCAGCATCAATACGACGTTTTCACCAAGCGAGCTTATGTGCCCAAGGCTGGCAAGCTCTTGGATCTTCCGTTTAGTTTTTTAGTGGCCCAGGTGCGCTGATCCACTCCTTCAAGATTGGATTGACTACTTCTGGAGCCTCGTCGTGGGGGCAGTGCCCGAGACCAGGGAGCACCCTTAACTCTTGTACGCAGGCGAAATCCTCGGCCCAGCGTTGTGCTTCTGCCACAGCTTCCCAGGGGTCTTTTTCTCCCCAAAGCATGCGGACGGGTGTCTTGAGCTCGGCCAAAATTTCTGGTGCCAAGTAATCATTGAACAGGTTCACAAAGCCCCGAAAGCTCTCGCTTGCGCCTGGGGTTGTACTTGGCTTGTAAAGCAGTTCTATCAAATCTGCGTCGATGTTGGCCCCACTCGGGTAGGCCTTGTTCAGTACTTGGCGAATGAAGCCAGGTTGGGCTAGTAACCGGAAGAGCGGCGATATCAGCCAGCGTTGGCGTACCAGTTGTTTGGTTAAAGGGCGGGTGGTTTGTTCGAATCCGGAGAGTTGGGCGGCCCGTTTGTCGTCGAGGGTTCTTTGGGCACAGTCAATCAGCACAACCTGGGTTGGGGCCGTGCCTAGGGCCTCCATTCGCTTGGCAGCTGCCAGGGCGACCACGGCGCCGATTGAATTGCCTATTAGGTGTAGCTGGCCGCGATCAGCAAAGAAATATTGGGCGGCATCAACCACTTGCTCTGCCCAAAGGTCGAAGCAATAACGCACGCTGCCAGCTGTGGCGGGCTCGTTCGCCAGGTGGGAGCGGGGTTTGTCGCTGGCCCCAAATCCCAGTAAATCGAGGGCGATCAGATCGGCCTGCTCCGACAGGGCAGGGATGTTGTGGCGCCAATGGCCTACGGAGGCGCCAAAACCGTGAATGAGCAGCACCTTATTGGGCTGATCGCTACGACCAGCCCTGAGGAAATTGATGTTGTGGCCGCGCCAATTCCAGCTGGCCACGGGAGGCTTAAACCGCTGCTTTTTGGTTGTCGAGCAGGTTTTTGAGCTTGGCCAGTTCGCCGGCCCAGCGGGGATCGGGAGCCTCTGTGTCGACGCTGTCGGCGTGCACCACTTTGTTGACGGCCTTGCGGGCGGGGCTGGCTGTGCCGCCGCCAGCTGTTGGGGTGCTGCCGCCGCGGCCATCACGGCGCTCAGAAACCTCAATGCGCAGGCTGCTGCCGCCGAATTCCTTGCCGTTGAGTTGCTCGATTACGGCATCGGCCATGGCTTGGCTGTCAACGTTGGCAAAGCCAAAACCGCGACAGGCGCCCGTTTCCCTGTCGTTGACAGCCTTAAAGCGCACCCCTTCGCCGACGGCAGTGAACAGCGCCTCCAGCTCCTTTGCTTCAAAGGACTGAGGCAGATTGCCGACGTAGAGGCGGATGCTCATGGAAGGAAGAAATTGGTTTGACGTTGAGGAAAACCCTCTGGGCGCCTTTTCACCAGAGAGTTAATCACGGCGGCTGTTTAACCATTTCCGGCAGGCAAGCATTACTTCTGGGCTGGCGCCAGGCAGGCGAGCGAAGGCCCGCTCCAGGCTGAGGTGCTCCAGCAGGCTCCCGAGCTCCCTGCCCGCTGGCATCCCCAGCTCCCGCTGCAGGGTTCGCCCATCGATGGGGGATTGGGGGTGAAATAGGGGATCGCTGGGATCGCGCCAACGGGCCAGGGCCGCCCGAGCCTCAGCCACCGGCAGGGATAGGAGCAGGGCCGGCAGGTCCGCTTCAAGTTCTTGATGCAGTTGCCACCGCTCCATTTCGGGGAGGTTTTCCAGGCTGACCAGATCCTCCAGTCCCCCATGGCTCGCCAAGGTTGTTTGCCACTGGCGCAGAAGGCCGCAGCGTTTTTGCAGACGGCGGCTACTGCGTAGAGCCTCCAAGGCCGAGGAGCTAAACAGAACTGCCAACCTGGCTAGGGGCAGGAATTCGGCTGTCTCGGCCGGATTGAAATTGCGGCAGCTGGCGGCCCCTTCCCCCAGCTGCTCCAGGCGGCTTTGGCCGGCGGGATCGGCCTGCCAGCACCCCATTAACCCCAGTTCCATGGCCCGTTGGAGGCCGCGGTGACCGTTGGTGCAGTCCGCCAGCTTCTCCAGCTCCGCCAGCACCCGCTCCCCGGCCACCTGGCCCAGCATCAGGGCATGGCGAGTGATCCATTCGCTGCTGGCCGCATTTAGTGAGAAGTCCAATTCGCTGGCCAACCGCAGCCCGCGCAGCAACCGCAGGGGATCGGCCTGGAGGTTTGCTTCGCTGATGGCGACCAGCTGGCCGGCTTTTAGATCCTGCAGCCCGCCTGTCGGATCCACCAGGGCACTGCCCTGAGCCAGGGGACAGGCGATCGCATTGATGCTGAAATCACGGCGGCCCAGGTCTTCCTCCAGGTCGGCGCCGGCTTGGCGGGCCAGGTCGATGGTCCAACCCTTGAGCACCAGCCGGGCAATGCAGCGCTCCCCATCCAGCACCACGGCGGTGCCGCCCCATTGGCGTGCCAAGGATTTAGCGAGGCCAATGGCATCCGCCGCAATCACCAGGTCCAGGTCGGGGCATGGGCCGAGGCGATCGAGCAGGGCATCCCGCACGGCCCCCCCCACCAGGGCGCTGTTCGGCGGGAAGGCGCTAGGCGGTAGGGGCCAGGGGTTGGCGGCCAGGCGCTGGCGCACCAGTTGGGCCAGTTCGACCAACTCGCTGGGGGTGGCCTGGCCCGCCAGAATGACTTGCTGATCAGCCCGTGGCGGCATGTGCATCTGTGTGGATTGCCACTGGATCGACCGCTGCCAGGCTTACCACGCTGTGGAAAGTCAGCACGGTGTGAACCATCTCAATCCAGCTCCAGACTTTGTTCCCAGGGAGCCCCGCATCCATGTGCAGGTCCAAGACCTACCCACTGGAGAAGTGGGCGTGGAGTGGGATGTGCGCAGCTGCGGCAGTTTCCAGGCCGACCCTGGCCACTGGGCGCGGCTGATGCCTGGGTTGGCAGTGCCCACATGAGTTTTGTAGCCCCAGAGCAGGCCGATGGCTCCCTGGTGCTGGCCCTGCACAGCTCCAGTGCCGTCTTGGGAGTTGGGCTGGCCCAGGGCCAGGTGGGGCAGGGCCAGGTAGGCGAGACGATTGCAGCCAGCCGGCTCAGCCGAGCTTTCCCCCTGGATCGAGCCCTCTCCAACCATCTGTTCACGGCCGTTGAGGAGGTTTGCCCGGCCGACCAGTGGCCCCGGATTACGCGCCTGGCGGTGGCGATTGGTCCTGGGGGCTTTACCGGCACCCGGCTCACGGTGGTGATGGCCCGCACCCTCGCCCAGCAGCTGGGGGTGCCCCTCGACGGGGTTTGCTCGGGTTTGTTGATAGCCCGCAGGCTGCAGATCCAGGAGCCCACCTGGCTGGTGCAGGATCTGCCGCGGCGTGGGGTGGTGGCCGGTTGCTATGGCCCCGATGTAAGCGCCTGGGGCGGTGTGATCGAGCTGGAGGCTGCCAGGCTCTACGGGAGTGGTTTAGATCTGCCGCCAGGCCCCCAGCTGCCGGCCCAGCCCGAGCTGCCTGGGGATGTGGATCAGCTGTTGGACATGGCCTGTTTGGCCGCTGCCGAGGGCAGGCCCGGCCCCTGGCAACCCGTTTTGCCGATCTATCCCACCTCTCCGGTTCATCCCACCTCTTCGGTGGCCCAGCAGTAACGGCGATGGCTCCCCCCCGTCCGGGTCAGCGCAGTCGCCGCCCAACCACTCGACCTCCTAAAAGCAGCCCCCCCACTAGCGGCCGCTCCCGCCAGCGCATTCGCAGGCCAAGGAAGCCCTGGAAGCGGCTTTTCTGGGCCCTAGGGGCCGCAGGGCTGTTGTGGTTGTCGCGCGGTTGGTGGTGGCCAGCTCCGCCCCCACCCCAGCTGATCCTGGTACTTGGTGGCGATGTGGCCCGGGAGCAAAGGGCCGCTGAACTGGCCCAGCGCGATGGGCTGCCGGTGGTGGTCACCGGCGGCAGTAACCCCGAATACGCCCACTGGCTGTTTCAGCAGAGGGTGGGTTTGCCATCGCGGCAGGTGCAGCTCGACTACCGCGCCCACGACACCCTCAGCAACTTCACCTCCCTGGTGGATGAGCTGCGCCGTGCCCGCATTCGCCATGCCCTCCTTGTCACGAGCAGCGACCACATGGAAAGGGCCCTGTTGGTGGGCCGGATAGTGGCGGGCAGTCGGGGTATCCAGCTCACCCCGGTGGCCGTTCCCTGCGGCCAGAGCTGCCATCAGGAGGGCCCTGGCAAGGTCTGGGGCGATGGGGCCAGGGCCGTTCTATGGGTGATTACTGGCCACGACATCCGCCATTGGCTCAGTAACCAGCCCCAGCCCTAGGGCCTGATTAGGCCCTGATCCAGCAGGCCGTTGATTTGCTCTTGGCAGGCAGCGGTGGCCAGATCTAAATCGGCCCGCTTACGGGATGCGGGCGGCGGAATCGGGGTGCCGATGCGGATGTGAATTGGCAGCAGCCTCAGGCCCGAATTGCCCGGGCCAAAGGCCCTGTGGCTGTTGATGATCGCCACGGGCAGCAGGCGGGCGCCGGCCCTAGCCGCCAGCAGGGCTGCTCCGGCCTGGGGATTGTTGACCCGTCCATTTGCCTGGCGGGTGCCATCTATGAATACCCCGGTGGCCCAGCCCTCCAGCAGTCGGTCGGTGGCAACGCGGATCGCCTCTCGGTCGCTGGCTCCGCGGGACACCGGATAGGCGCCGCAGGCCCGAATGATCCGCCCTAGGAGGGGCAACTTGAATAGCTCCGCCTTGGCCATGAAGGCCACGGGCCGGCCCAGGGCATGGCCCAGCAAGGGTGGATCGAGGTGGGATCCGTGGTTGGCCACCACCACCAGGGCCCCATCCATGGGCACCTGGGCGTTTCCCAAGGTGCGGCCGCGAAACAGCAGCCGGTAGACCGGAAAAACCAGCAGGTAGCTGATTAGCCGATAGGTGAGGCTCGGTTTGGGGTTGCTGAGCAGGCCAGGGGGCTCCGCTGGTTTGCGCCGCCGCAGCACCCGCTTCACGGCCGCTACCGGTCGGTTCACAGCCCCAAATCCGCAGCGTTGGCAATTTGGGCCGTGGTGACGCCTGGGCAACTGCGCTTGATTAAACCGCTCAACACATTGCCGGGACCAATTTCCACGCTGGTTTCGACGCCCTCGGCACTGAAACGATCCATAATTTCTCGCCAGCGGACCCCGGTGGTCATCTGGTTGATCAGCCGGGCCTTGAGGGCGTCCCCATTGGTTTCAGGGTGGGGATCGGTGTTGCTCAGCACGGGAATCTGGGCATCGGCAAAGGTCACCGTCTCAAGCTTTTCGGCAAAGGCCCGGGCTGCTTCATCCATCAAGGGGGAGTGGAAGGCACCGCTGACCGCCAGCGGGATGGCTCGCTTGCAGGTGAGTTGGCTGCTTACGGCTGCCACGGCCTCGGGATGGCCAGAGAGCACCACCTGGGCACTGCTGTTGTCGTTGGCGATCACGACACCATCGGTGGCGACCACCAGGGCATCCAATTCCTCGCGCTCGAAGCCCATCACGGCGGTCATGGCCCCGCCACCGGCGGAGGCCATCAGCTCACTGCGAACTTTCATCAGCTCCAGGCCAGTGCTGAAGTCGAAGACCCCGGCCACGTGCAGGGCCACCAATTCACCGAGGCTGTGGCCTGCCACCAGGGAGGGGCGGCGGCCTTGGGCCCACAGTTGGCCGGCCAGCAGGCTTTCGATTACGAATAGCGCCGGCTGGGTGTTGCGGGTGTCGTTGAGATCGCTAGGGCCTAGGCCGCTTGCATCGGCATCGCCGGCTTCCCCTTGGCAGATCGCCAGCAGATCACGACCCACTAGCGCCGATGCCTGGTCAAAGGCTTGCTGCGCCCCTGGCAGCTCCAGCAGGCCCCCGGCCATGCCGACCTTTTGTGATCCCTGACCAGGAAAAACCCAGGCAATGCCCATGCAGCCGGCCTCTTATGCAGTCGGCAGGAGATTAGGGCTCGGCCGCCTTTAGCCCTGGGGCCCGGACCAGCGCAGCAGGGCCGCCCCCCAGCTCAAGCCCGCGCCGAAGCCGCTGCTGGCCAACAGATGGCCGCTCTGCACCCGCCCATCCTTGACGGCCTCATCGAGCATCAACGGAATGGTGGCGGCGGAGGTGTTGCCGTAATGGCTGAGGTTGCTGAGCACCTGTTCGTGGGGCATCGAAAAACGATCCGCCACCGCATCGAGGATGCGTTGGTTGGCCTGGTGCAACAACAGCCATTGCAACTGGTCAGCGCTGGTGCCGGTGGCCTCAAGTAGTTCCGCCAGGATTGCCGGTACTTCCCGCACCGCGAACTTGTAGACCTCCTGGCCATTCATTTGGATCGGCGCAAAGCCGCCCTTCTGGGCACTGAGGCCTTCTATTAGCGGTTCGTGGCTGGGGATTTGGGCCAGGGTTAGGCAGCCGTTGCGACTGCCGTCGGAGCGCATCCGAAAGCCAAGTAGCCCGTTTTCAGAGCTTGGGCAGGCCTCCACGGCCACCGCTGCTGCCCCATCGCCAAACAGCACACAGGTGCTGCGGTCGTCCCAGTCGACCCAGCGGCTGAGTTGGTCGGCGCCGATCACCAGGGCGCGCCGCATCGCCCCACTGGCCAGGTATTGGCTGGCGGTGATCAGGGAAAACAGAAAGCCACTGCAGGCGGCGGTGAGGTCAAAGGCCACGGCATTTTTGGCCCCCAGGGCCCCCTGCACCCGCGGAGCTGTGCCGAAGAGGTCGTCGGGGCTGGAGGTGGCCAGCAGGATCAAATCGAGATCCTCAGCTGTCCAGCCGGCGTGGTCAAGGGCCGCCTGGGCCGCCCGCGTGGCCAGCACGGTCAGGGATTCGGAGGGGCCCGCCACCCGGCGCGCTGCGATGCCCGTGCGGCTGCGGATCCAGTCGTCGTTGGTGTCTACCCGGCTGCTGAGCTGGGTGTTGCTGATGCTGGCGGCCGGTACGGCGCTGCCACTGCCCACCAGGGCCATGCCAAGGCCCGTAGTTGCAACGGGGCCCGGGGAGGCGGATTTAGCAATGCCGCCGAGCGACACAGGAGCTGCTCACAGATTAGGTCAGTCAACCACAGGCGCGCTGGCGCTGAGGGCATGGAGGTTGGCCATTACCCCATGGTTGGCGGCGGAATGGGCCAGGCGCAGGGCGCTCAATACGGATAGGGCCTTGCTGCTGCCGTGGCCAATCACGCAAACGCCATTTACCCCCAGCAGTAGGGCGCCGCCATGCTCGGCATGGTCGAGGCGTTTTTTGATACGCCGCAGGTTGTTGATCAGGAAGGCCGAACCCACCTTGCCGCGCCGGCCCCTGGGCAGCTCCTCCTTGATTACATCGAGCAGCACACTGCCCACGGATTCCAGGAATTTCAGCAGCACGTTGCCGGTGAAACCATCGCAAACTACCACCTCGAAATCGCCCGAGAGGATGTCGCGGCCCTCGCAGTTGCCAGCAAAGACAAAGCGCTCTTCCGCCGCTAAGAGCGGGTAGGTCTTGAGACAGAGCTCATTGCCCTTGCACTCCTCTTCACCGATGTTGACCAGGCCGATGCGGGGCTTGGGCACCTGCAGCACATCGCGGCTGTAGATGTTGCCCAGCAGGGCCCACTGGTGCAGGTATCCCGGCTTGCAGTCCATGTTGGCGCCCACATCCAGCACCAGCACCTGTAGTTCGGGGTTTTTGGTGGGGAAGAGGGCCCCGATCGCGGGCCTGTCGATGCCCTTGAGGCGACCGAGCCGAAAAATGGCCGAGGCCATCACTGCCCCGGAGTTGCCGGCGGAATAAACGGCCGTGGCCAGGCCCTCTTTGACCAGGTCCATGGCCATGTTGATGCTGGCGTCGCGCTTTTTGCGCACCACGGTGGCCTCCTCGTTCATCCCTACCGATGGGCCGCTCGCCACCAGCTGGATCAGGCCCCGCTCCAGGGCTTGGTCGAGTTGCTCTTGGAGGTCCATGGCCTGAACCGCCTGGCGCAATGGGCCTTCCTCGGCCACAAAACGCACCTTCAGGGGCAGCAGTTCCACGGCCCGCAGGCAGCCCTCCAGGATCGGCCCTGGGGCGTAATCGCCCCCCATGCCATCGACGGCCACCCAGAGGCGATCGGCGTCGTTGATGCTGCCGTCTTCGGCGCTGCCAATGCCCCGCTGCAGGCGGCGCAGGGGGTCGAACACCAGGGGTTGCAGCACCGCCCCAGCGCCATAGACCGCGGCCCCAGCCACGGACCCGGCGGTGTTTGCAGCTGAGCTGGCGGCGGAGCTGGCGGCCGAAGTGGCCGTATCCACCAGGGTGGTGACGGCGGCGTTGCGGCGATACCAGATCACCAGGCGCCGAATGGCGCGACTGGGCTTAGCCCGCTTGGGGCTTGAACCGGCGTAATCAGGCTCCTTCAGGGGCAACGGCTTCAACGATGCGTTGGAACAGATATCCGGTACCCCGAGCCGTGAGGATCAGCTCGGGGTTGGCAGGATCATCCTCCAGTTTGGAGCGAAGCCGGGAGATGTGAACATCCACCACCCGGGTATCTACATGACGCTCAGGGGTGTAGCCCCACACCTCCTTGAGAATTTCACCCCGACCAAAGGGCTCACCGGAGCGGCTGACCAGCAGCTCCAGCAGGCTGAATTCCATGCCGGTCAGGCGGATCCGCTCATCACCGCGATACACCTGGCGCTTGTTGGTGTCGATCCGCAGGTTGCTGACCAAGAGCAGGCCCGAATTGGGTTTGCCCGGGCCCAGCTCCTTGTCGGCCCTTCGCAGCACGCAGCGAATCCGGGCCTCCAGCTCCTTGGGGCTGAAGGGTTTGACCACGTAGTCGTCGGCTCCTAGCTCGAGCCCAGTGATGCGATCTGCCACGTCGCCGAGGGCGGTGAGCATCACGATCGGCACATCCGACTCCTTGCGCAGCTCCTGGCAGACCCCATAGCCATCAAGCCTGGGCATCATTACGTCGAGCACCACCAGGTCTGGGTTGATGCGGTTAAAGATCTCCAGGGCTTCGACGCCATCGCAGGCGGTCACCACCTGATAACCAATCATCGAAAGCCTGGTTTCCAGGATCCGCCGGATGCTGGCCTCGTCGTCGACAACAAGGATCGTTTCTTTTGCGGGTGAGGTAGCCGTCATCGCCGCAGCGTTGCTGTTACATCGGATCTGCCCACTGAAAGGGCCATAGGGCCTAACAGTTCACCTAACGCCACCTTTCTTCACACATCGCCCGCTCCGATTCCCCTTGGCCAAGTCCCATTCCGTATTTGTCTGCACCAGTTGTGGGGCCCAGACCCGCCAATTTTTTGGCAAATGCTCCAGTTGTGGCAGCTGGAACACCCTGATCGAGCAGAAGCAGTCTTCTGCCCCTGCCGCCGATAGCCGCCGCCGCAGACCCGTTGCCGCCGCAGGCGAGTTGAAGGGGGAGTTGGCCGGGGGCAGGCCCAAGCGTTCGGAGCCGATCCATGCGGTGGGGGAGCGGCCTTTGCAGCGGCTGGCCAGCGGCTATGCCGAATTCGACAGGGTCCTGGGTGGGGGGCTGGTGCCCGGCTCTTTGGTGCTGTTGGGTGGCGACCCCGGCATCGGTAAATCGACCCTGCTGCTGCAGAGCTGCAGGGCGATGGCGGCCCGCACCTCGGTGCTCTATGTGAGCGCTGAGGAGTCGGCCCAGCAGGTGAAGTTGCGCTGGCGGCGCCTGGCGGAGATGGGCGAATCCCCGCCGGAATTGCCGGAGGCCCAGGAATCCCTGGAACAGGCCCCTGGAGTGGCCGATCTGCAGCTCCTGGCCGAAACCGACCTGGAACTGGTGCTGCAGGAGCTCGAATCGTTGCGGCCGGCGGTGGCCATCATCGACAGCATCCAGGCCCTGCACGACGCCGAACTGGGCAGTGCCCCGGGCTCGGTGGCCCAGGTGCGCGAATGCGCTGCGGCTTTAGCCCGCATTGCCAAGCGCCAGGACACGGCCCTTCTTTTGGTGGGCCATGTGACCAAGGAGGGTGCCTTGGCCGGGCCCAAGGTGCTTGAGCACCTGGTGGATGCGGTGCTCACCTTCGAAGGCGATCGCTTTGCCAGCCATCGGCTGCTGCGGGCGGTCAAAAACCGCTTTGGCGCCACCCATGAGCTGGGGGTTTTTGAGATGCGCGATCGGGGCCTGGCCGAGGTCAGCAACCCCAGTGAGTTGTTTTTAGGCAGCGAGGAACCCAGCGCCGGCACCGCCACGATCGTGGCCTGTGAGGGCACCAGGCCCCTGGTGGTGGAGCTCCAGGCCCTGGTGAGCACCACCAGCTATGCGAGCCCGCGCCGCAGCGCCACCGGCATCGCCGCCAACCGCCTGCACCAGATCCTGGCGGTGCTCGAAAAGCACCTGGGCCTGCCCCTCAGCCGATTTGATTGCTACCTGGCGGTGGCCGGTGGCCTGGAGGTGGAGGA
>NZ_JAGQBV010000066.1:0-10675 GCF_024345815.1 Cyanobium sp. HWJ4-Hawea
CAGCCCCAGGGCCAATAGCAATGGCAGGGTGATGGCTGCCCCGCTGGAGGCGACCGCATTGAGGAAGCCGCACAGCACACCGGCAACCAGCAGCAGGATCCAGTTCGTCAAGGCAGGAGAAGGTTTGCTCCAGGATTGCAGAGCTGAACAATGATTGCGCGACCGGTGCCAGTTATTTGGATGCTGACCTAGGAACTGGTTCAGTTTTTGGGGCCCACGTCAATCCACGCCTTGCTACCCATAACAAACAAGCTCCCCTTCCCTGCAAGAGGATGGGAGTGCCAATGGGTAGGGAGCTCTGTTTGCCGTACTTCAGCGCCCATGGCCTGCTGTTGAGCAGTGATTTGGTTTTGCCGGAGTTGCGTGAGGTTGAGCAGGCTTCCGATCAGGAGCTGGTGTCGATAGGAGCTTCTGATCCAAAGCGATGGCCGGGGATGGAGGTGAGTTCCCATAGCACTCCAGCTTTGCAGCTTGGGCCAGCTGAGTGGCGCCTTGAGCTTGAGGGAATTGGTTGGTTTCGGGCGCTGGCGGGTACGGGGGTGGAGTGGGCTCGCTGGGACGACAGCGTCAGCGATCGCGACCTGCGTACATTCCTTGTAACCAGTGGTTTGGGAGCCGTGGCGATTCAGCGCGGCCGCCTTGCGCTGCATGGCACCGCACTGCAGCGCGACGGCCAGGCAGTGTTGCTTTTGGGACGCCCAGCTACGGGTAAATCCACATTGGCCTGGTGTTTATTGCAACAGGGCTGGCAATTGCTGAGCAGTGAGCTGGTGGTGGCGGATGGCCTGGGCCAGATTTGGCCTGGCATGCAACAAATCAAGCTTTGGCATGATGCAGCCGTGGCCCTCGGCATTGATTGGCAGGAGCTGCCGGCGGTGCGCCGTGGCCTCAAGCGCTATGCACTCCTGCCCCAGGAGTTACCCCAGGGAGTGGCCTGCGCACAAAAGCCGGTGACGCTGCGCTGTATCTATCAGCTAGTAAGGGAAAGAGAGGAGACTCCCAATCCAGCCCTAACTGCTTCCAAATCATTTTCTCAACAGGCTGCATTGCTGGCGCTACGTAATCAGATGTTTCACGCCAGGATGGTTCGTGGGATGGGCATGGAGCAGGAATTGTTTTTGCAGGCGGCGCAGTTGGCTCGAACGGTACCTGTGCATCGTTTGCGGGTTGCCGATGGAATCAAGGCGATGGCCGCTGCTGTTACTGCTGCAGATCTACTTGATCCTGCTTCTTTAATGGAGGCGAATGATGGCTGAGCAGGATCAGGGCTATTGGTATCTTGCGTCCTATCCCAAATCAGGCAATACCTGGTGCAGGGTTTTTATTACTGAACTGTTGCGGCTTGCAGGGGAAGTGGCCCCCGCCGAGCTTGATCTCAATAAAGATATTGAAACAGGAGCCATAGCATCGTCCCGCCTGTGGCTTGATGATCAGTTGGGTATTAATAGCTGTGATCTGAGTTTTGCCGAACTGGATGCCGTGCGTGGCCAAGCTGGTGCCAGTTCCTGGTTATTTGCAGAGGGCGAGCGGTTTCACAAGGTTCATGACGCCTTTAAATCTCCAGATTCGCGTGGGCGACCTGTAGTTAGCACCCAAGGTTGCAGGGGTGTTGTGTATATCATGCGTCATCCAGAGGATGTGGCTGTATCACTGAGTCATTTCTTTTCTTGGCCATTGGAGCGCTGCGTTTCTTTTCTGTTGGACCCATCTGCAGCACTTGTTCCATCTGATCGAATCGGTGGCAATCAGGTGCGTCAGCATATGGGCCGCTGGGATAATCATGTGCTTTCCTGGGCTGATCAGCAACAATTACCAGTGCTAGTTCTCCGCTATGAAGATATGCTCGCCAATGGACCAGCAAGCTTTGAAGGATTAGCACAGTTTTTGCAGTTGCCTGCAGATCAAAATTTAGTAAATCAGGCTCTGGCCAACACTTCCATAGATCGTCTGCAGAAGTTGGAGGAACAACTTGGTGGATTTATGGAGAAGCCAAAGGGTTGTAAGCGATTTTTTCGCTCTGGCCGAACCGGTGAGGGGGCTGAGTTGTTGAGTATTGCCCAGCGCAGCTTGCTGAATTCTGAGCTCAGGGAAGTGATGCAGCGCTTTGATTATGGAGAAGCAGATGGCCTCTAGTTTCTCGATTGAATTTATATTTGGCAACCTTAATGATGGTTTGCGATCTGAATTGCGCTCGTTTTGGGCCCTCAATCAAACGGCTTTTCAGGCCGAGTTGCAAGGCTTTCGATCTGGGCTAGCCCAAAATCGTTTGCTGGAACCAAAAGGTTTGATGAAACGGCAGCCTGCGGCAATTGCCCGTGATCAGGGCGGCGAAATTATTGGAATTGTCTTTTTGGCCTTGAGAGAGCTTAATGCTGGCCTTGATCTAGGCACGCATGCATATTTTCAGCGAATGTATATATTGCCCAGGGAAAGGAATGCTCGGCTTGCCAATCAGCTGTATCTAGCTTTCCTAGCCGGCTTTGATAACGCCCTTGAATTGCGGGACCATCGAGCAAGATACCTTTTGTCTGAAAATATAAATGTAGGGCTGCAGTCTGCATCTATGCGGCGTTATTTTGCCCGCCATGGCTTTCGGATTTTGGGCTCTAATCAATTTGGGAGTGAGGTTTGGATCCGAAAACTTGAAACACTGTTTGTTTTTTGAGCTAATCGCTTTTGATCTGGCTGACAACCTTTTTGCGTAGGGCTTCTTCTAGCCAGGCCGTTACGTCTTTGATGCAGGATGGTCGATCGATTTCATATTCTTTTGCTAGTTCCTCGCAGATTTGGTTAATCGTTGGAGCATTGCCAAGGCTATTCCAGATTGCAGTGCCAGATTCATTTAGCACAAGATATTCGGAGGTGTTGCTTTGAAACAGGGCAATTTCACCGTCAAGTTCGCTGCAAACTGCCTGGGGGTGTCGCTTGAAGCGATCTGTGTTGGAGAAGGTCATGGAACAAATAATAGAGCCGCAAGGCCTAGAAGAGCCAATGGCATTCGTAATGGCAATAGAGAGCTAAGTATGTGGAGATATGTGAGTGATTAAAGAAATAAAAAGCCCCTGTGGTGGTAGGGGCTTGTGGGGTTACGCTTTCAGTTGAGGGTGTTGGTGGCAGGCAGTCACTTTGCGGGGAGGGTTGGATGGCAACCGTAGGAACCCGATACGTTCGTGGAGCATCGTGTGGATTTATCGTGCACCCTGACATCCCTATGTTTAACAGTCTCAGTTAAGGCTTGAATAACAGGTGTTTTCCATTGTTTTTTGCTACTTGGTGCGCCATAGCCATTGCTGCCAAAGCGATATTTTAAGTCTCCTGAAACACGGGTATCAAAGGCATCATCATAGGAAAGATTGACGCCAAGAGTAAGCCCATTGGTGATGTTGTAGGCAAGCCTGCCTAAGACACCAGAGCCATCGGCGGTATTGAGGTCACCATTTTGATAGTAGTAACCAATAGAGGCACGAAAATCAGGGGTGATGCTGTAGCCAACATCTAAACCATAGGTATCTAGTGCGCCGCCTTGATAAACGCTATTGAGCTTGGCATTTGTGGTGCCGATTGGAACAAGGGCATAGGCATTGAAGTTCCAGCTATTGCTAACAGCTTCTAAGCCTGCTGCAACTTGCTGAAAGAAGACTGTTTGAGAGTTGCTAACACTTACACCAGTATCTGCAGGACCTGCAGCCACTGGGCGGCTGTCGTAGCCAGCATTAACGCCAAACATCCAGGAGCGATCTGAGTTCAGCCAGCGGTAGCCCAAGCGTGTAGAGGTTGATAAAGTGGTGCCTGAAACCTCAGTATTAATCAGGCTGCTGTAGTTGCCGTAGTCACTGAAGTTGGCATTTACCAAAAAGTCTACAAAGGCAACGCTATTTTTCCCTACATTGAGTGGAATGAAAGCACCCAGCCCAGCTTCATTTGGAGTGCCAGCGCCTTGTAATTGCCCTTGAAAGCCGTAGTTGAGCTTAACGGCATCTCTGAGGTTGAGATCCAGCACACCTGTTTCCTTGGCTGGTTCAGTTTCTTCTGCGGCAACAGGGCTGATGGCAATAGGCGTGTAGGCAAGCGCTAGGGCGGCGCTACCAGTAATTGCAAGCGACAGACGAACAGATCGCAGCATTCCTCAGGCTCATCGCAATATTAAGCTGATTTTGAAGCGGAGTCGTTGCGGCGTAAGGCTTTCGGGGGTCAGTTCTCCTTTTGGTAGCAGGCAGGCATCAGGCTTTGCGAGTTCATAAAGCCACTCCCATAGCCATTACGCCTCCAAGTGCCTCCCCCAGCAACGCAGGTCTGAATGGAAAGCTTGGGTGGTTTTTAAGGTTGGCAGTAGTGGGATACACCACTGCGAGAAGCGAGCCTTGGCATTTAAAAGCTCAAGCTGGGCTTGATTTTTGAGGATTGTCATTAGGGCAGCCAGCCAATAATCAAGCCACCGCAACCGATTTACCTGATATTTCCTTCCAGTAGGGCGCCAACCGCTACAAAGTGCTACGACTTTTAGTGGCTCTGTTGGATAAATCAGTGGTGGAGCCTTAGCCCTGGTGGCAGCAATACCCCCATAATCTTGCTGAAACCACCTTCCTTGCGCAATAACAATGGCAGCCTCCAGGTGCGGGTAAGGATTGATGGGCGTGATGCCTTTATCAACCGCTTAGGTCGCTGGAGTGACCCAGTGGCAGTTGCCAAAGCCCACGCCATTGCCGCCCAGATATGGAGCGATTACCAGCAGGGAGTATTTGATCGGAGCCTGATGGCTTATCAACCCCTTATCAACGGCAAGGAAGTGGGGTTACTGGAGGCGTTGAGGGTAAGGGCAGAGAGCAAGCGACAGGCTGCTGCCATCCACGCCTACAGGCTGCTACAGCGCTATGACAAGCCCATTCGTAACCGGCAGTGACGCAGAAGTATTTCTGGGGTGGTTGAGGGCAGAGGGATTGGGCGATAGCACCATTGCTGGGCTGATGACCCATTACCGCCAGTGCTCTGTAGGCAACCGCCACCTGTTTTCCCACCAGCTGAAATGGCAACGGCGCTCAGTGTTGAGTGATGTGCTGAGCGCAGAAGAAATCCAGGCAGGGCTGAGCGATTTGGAGAGCAAGGAGAGCTGGTATTACCCGTTGTTTTTGCTCTGGCTCAGCACTGGGCTAAGGAATGCTGAAATCAGGGGTTTGACCTGGGATTGCCTGAAGTGGGAGGAAGGTGAGGTGCTGGTTTGTAAGAGCCTCAGGCGTGATGGGTATTCAAGCTGCAAGGTGGAGTGGGCTCCAACCAAGACAGGGAGAGAGCGTGTGGTGCCCTTGACGCCCCAGGTGCTGAAGACCTTGAAGCAGCACAGGGCTGAGATGGAGCAGTTGGGTCTTTATGACCCCTATGGATTGGTGTTTGTCACCCCCACCAGTCACGGCAATGTCTACGACCATCTGCTGGCTCGTGTGTGGCACCGCAGCCTCCAGCGTTGTGGCTTGAAGCCCCGCCGCCTCTACGCCCAACGCCATAGCTTCTTGTCTCACGCATTAGCGATGGGAAACTCACCCGCTGATTTGGCAGCGGCGGCAGGTCATTCCACCAAGATGCTGCTGGATACCTACGCCAAACCAACAGGCAGATTGACGATGCCGAGTTGGCAGACAGCCTGAAACGAAAACCCAAAAAGGATGCTTATTTCTGAGCTATAAAAGTGCATGCGCCACCAATCAATTAAATAGGCACGAGCAACGAGAAATAGCAATAAAAACAAGCCTTAGCGAAGCAGCTCTCTTGTGGTCTTTACCCGCAGATGTTGGTGCGTCACCAAATCCCCATAGGCAGACCCTGTAAAACTTATAAGTCGCATAAATAATCACTGCCCGCAGTGCTTACTCAGTGGATTGAGAAGCTTTAGCTGCGAGCAAATCAACAGAAGAGATGTGCTGGATGCCGAAGGGTGTGCCAGTGCTTTTGCGTGAAAAGAAACCAAAGATACCCCTAAACACAAATGAGCTCAATACAAAGCCAATATCAACAAGAGCGCCATCAAGCCCAAAGGTTGAAACGCAATATCAAACGCCTCATTCACGATCAGCTCCACAGCATCAACCCCTGGTGGCTGATTAGCTTTCACTACCGAGACCACCACAATAAAGAAGATGAGTTGCTAAATGATGTTGCTGACCTCAAGCGGAAACTACAGCGCATCATCTTTAAATCCCGTGATAAGAGCATCAAAGGTGCTGGTAGCTTCCCTTACCCAAAGATGCTGTTTTTCCACGAAACCAGCCACCAGGGCACAGGGCAATATCACACGCATCTAATCACAGAAAAGCTACCAGCAAGCCTAAATAGCCAATATGAGACGGAAACCCTGTTTTCTAAACGATTACCCCATAAGGTCAAAGCGTTGTCTAAATGGAAATCTATTGATATTCAACGCATTAACCCACAGGATGATGATTATAGACGCATCAGCAGTTATTTGGGAAAGCAGAGCAGCTTAGAGCTGATTGCCCTTGACCCATTCAATAGCGACCTATCAACAAGAAGAAAATGAGAAGAAACCAACTCACCATCACCTACCCAGAAGGCGACGCCAATCAGCTCCACCAAACGCTACTGGCATTGAAGAAAAGCCGTTGCTTGAATGTCTCAGCATTTTGTAGAGCAGCGATTGCTGAGAAGTTGGAGCGATTAATGCCACTGGAGGCACTCCAGTGAAGACCATCACCATACGGTTGCCTGATGTGGAGGCAGCAATGCTCCTTGAGGTTGAGAAGGTGAATAGGGGGTATAGAGACCTCCAGGGTTTGCTAATCAGCCAAATCCAAAATGAATACAGGAAGACGCCAAAAGGTAGAGCATCAAAGTGAAATAGACAGCCAGAGCAGCAGCAATGCCCCGCCCACCACGCCGTTTGCCTCAGGGGTATTCGTTTCATATCACGCTCAGGTGTAATAGCCGCCAGTTTTTGATTGCCAAAGGCTTGAGACGGGATGTGCTGCTGGCAGTGCTCGCCAAGGCACAAGCAAAGGTGCCGCATAGGTTGTATGCGGTGTGTCTAATGGCAAATCACCTGCATCTCCTCATCAAGCCTGATAATGCCTCCCAGTTACCCCGTTTGATGCACTGGGTTGGCTGGTATTCAGCAATGGCACTCAACCGACTTTCTGGGCGTTGCGGGCACTTCTGGGAGGCACGGTATTACGCCACTGCGATTGCTCCCAAAGACCACAGAAGGGTGCTTAATACACTCAGGTATATTCACGCCAACCCCAAAGCAGCAGGAGTGCGTAAGGGCTTTTATGACCCCTATTCCAACTACGGGCACTACGGCAGATTGGAATGCGATGGCATCAGTGAATGGCATCCAAGTTTCCTGCAACTTGCACCAAGCCTGAAGGAATGCTCCAAGCGTTATGAGCGTTTCTGCCAGAAGTATCGCCATCACAGCAAAGGAGCAGCCAAGTGCCACTGGGGCTCAAGGATGCTGAAGCGACTGATTGCAAAGGGTAGGGGTCTGCAGAGTAATAGGAAGCGAGTATCACCAGGGCAACAGCAACTCCCTTTTCTCTTTGATTGTCGTCTAAATCAAATCCCCGATGAGTGGCACCAGATAGCGTTTAGATTTAAGCGAGCCAATGGCATCCGTGACGGCGACAGTGAGCGAAGTATTTGGTAGTTGTGTTGGGGCAATAAATGTATTTTTTAAAAGCAAGTATTACCGAAGCATAGCTTTGCTGCGCTTGAGAAAAGGTGAAATATTTTTATGGCAGTAAAAGCGGCTCAAAGTTGGCAGGAAGTTGGGAGATGGTGCCAGGTATAGGAAGGTCTTTTGGAGGATTTGGGAATGATTAAAGAAATAAAAAGCCCCTGTTGTGGCAGGGGCTTGTGGGGGTACGATTGCTCTTCAAAGGCCCATCGACATCTCTAAGGTCCAGCCACCGAACACTGTCTTCGTGTGCAGGTGGATGTATCGTGAACCCGTACATCCCTATGTTTAACTGTCTCAGTTAGTGCTTGAATAACAGGTGTTTTCCATTGTTTTTTGCTACTTGGTGCGCCATAGCCATTGCTGCCAAAGCGGTATTTTAAGTCTCCAGAAACACGGGTATCAAAGGCGTCATCATAGGAAAGATTGACGCCAAGAGTTAGCCCATTGGTGATGTTGTAGGCAAGCCTGCCCAATACACCAGAGCCATCGGCGGTATTGAGGTCACCATTTTGATAGTAGTAACCAATAGAGGCACGAAAATCAGGGGTGATGCTGTAGCCAACATCTAAACCGTAGGTATCTAGTGAGCCGCCTTGATAAACGCTATTGAGCCTGGCATTTGTGGTGCCGATTGGAACAAGGGCATAGGCATTGAAGTTCCAGCTATTGCTCACGGCTTCTAAGCCTGCTGCAACTTGCTGAAAGAAGACTGTTTGAGAGTTGCTAACGCTTACACCAGTATCCGCAGGACCTGTAGCCATTGGTCGGCTGTCGTAGCCAGCATTGACGCCAAACATCCAGGAGCGATCTGAGTTCAGCCAGCGGTAGCCCAAGCGGGTAGAGGTTGATAAAGTGGTGCCTGAAACTTCAGTATTGATGAGGCTGCTGTAGTTGCCGTAGTCGCTGAAGTTGGCATTTACCAAAAAGTCTACAAAGGCAACGCTATTTTTCCCTACATTGAGTGGAATGAAAGCACCTAGCCCAGCTTCATTTGGAGTGCCAGCACCTTGTAATTGCCCTTGAAAGCCGTAGTTGAGCTTAACTGCATCTCTGAGGTTGAGATCCAGCATGCCAGTTTCCTTGGCTGGTTCTGTTTCCTCTGCGCCAACTGGGCTGATGGCAATAGGCGTATAGGCAAGCGCTAGGGCAGCACTACCAGCAATGGCAAACGACAGACGAACAGATCGCAGCATTCCTCAGGCTCATCGCAATATCTAAGTTATTTTGAAGCGGAATCGTTGCGGCGTAAGGCTTTCATGTGTCAGTTCTGCTTTTGGTGGCAGGCATCAGGCTTTACGAGTTCATAAAGCCACTCCCATAGCCAGCGCACCCACCCAGCCCTTGCACCACTACTGCGTCTGGCGCCCTGGTGAGGTGACTCCCGGTAACTGCCAGCAAAGATGACCCGCTCGACAATGCGGCGCGCCTTTTGGGTGAATGTCAAGCCAAGGCCTCAGGGCCTGCTACTTGATCGCCTCGATTCGTGTCCATATCCTGGCAAGAAAAGCGTGAAACTCGCCGCGGCGCATGTTCCCGAAGCGAAGATGCACCACCCACGGCGGTGGCGAGTTGAGAATGATTCGATTCGAGAAGTCAGTGTCTTTCGTCACGATCACCAGCTCCTCCAACCTGGCGACCTCCCAGATCTCTCTATCACTCATGCCTCGACCGAGTTCAGCCACATGGGTGAAGGGGAGCGACGGCTGGAAGCGCAGCTGCCGGGGCACATTCTCATCAAAGACGAAGCCCTTCAAGCGACGCTTTGCAGCGAGAACTGATGGCTCATCAGATCGGAGGAGAAGCGGATGCAGGCCAGGATGTCATCCCGGGTCAGGGTCGGATACTCCTCTAGGACATCCTCGATGGCATCGCCAGCAGCAAGAAACTCCAGCACCGTTCGGGCCGTTACACGGGTGCCCTTGATGGTCGGCTGACCATTGCAGATGTTTGGCTCAACGACGATTCGCTCCATGCTCTTAGCCTCCTGAGGGCATGCTAGTTGCCGTGGAGGGCCAAGACCACGCCGTCATTGCCGAGGGCTGAGGGCTCGTTGCATCCAGCTGGTGAGCACGGTTTCGATGTTGCCGGCATGCCACTGAAGCGGACTCTTGCAGTCGGTGCAGCCCCAGCGGCGGAAGTTACGCCCCGGCTTGAGGATCCCCCGGAGCCGCAGACGGCGCACCGATTCACGGCTGACACTCAGCAGCTTGCAGGCTTGTGCGGTTGATGAAGTTGGCGATGCTGGGCACGTGGAACTGGGAGCGGAAGGCCCGGAGGGTCGGAATCGCTGGGACTGGGCTGCAGCTCACCTGCTTCAGTCGCAGTAGATGGGGTTAGCCCAGTCCTCGCTCCCGGCAGTAGGCGTTGAGCTCCGTGACATTGAGGCCTGCGGTCTCGAGAACCCTCGTAAACGTGTCAGCAGCACTCCAGCTTTCTGGTTCCTTCTCGGATGTCGGCACCACCTCTTCCTGCAACCGCCAGGCCTTCCTCCAGTTGTAGAGGATGACTATGTGAATGCCATTCTCTGCTGAGATCTGAGAAACGCTCTGCCGCATTGGCGGACTCATCCGCCTCCTGACTTCAGCCTTGACAGCCTCGCTGTAACGACGCTGAAGCAAGTATTAGTGAAGCAGAGCCTTGCTGCGCTTGGAAATAGTTCAAATAGTTTTATGGCATCAAAAGCAGCTCAAAGTTGGCGGGAAGTTGTTAGATGGTGCCAGGTGTCGGAAGGTCTTTTGGAGGATTTGGGAGTGATTAAAGAAATAAAAAGCCCCTGTAGTGGTAGAGGCTTGTGGGATTACGCTTCAGTTAGATCTGCGCGCCACTGGTGTGGTTTCAGGGTGTGGTTGATTATATGTGGCTTTATCGTGCACCCTGACATCCCTATGTTTAACAGTCTCAGTTAAGGCTTGAATAACAGGTGTTTTCCATTGTTTTTTGCTACTTGGTGCGCCATAGCCATTGCTGCCAAAGCGATATTTTAAGTCT
>NZ_JAGQBV010000067.1:0-10582 GCF_024345815.1 Cyanobium sp. HWJ4-Hawea
TAATTCCTCGCCAAAGCGGTCGATTTCCTCAGGGGTGGTGGTGAAGCTCAAGCTGGCCCGCGCCGAGCCGCTGAGGCCGTAGTGGCGATGCAGGGGCTGGGTGCAGTGGTGGCCACTGCGGATGCAGATTCCCGCTGAATCGAGCAGAGCGGCGATGTCGTTGGCGTGCAAATCCCTCACCGTGAAGGCCGCCAGGGCCGCACGATCGGGCTGCTGATCCGGGCTTGGACCCAACACCTCGACACCCTCGATGGCCCCAAGGCGATCAAAGAGTTGGCGGGTGAGCTGCTGCTCGTAGGCGTGGATCCGATCCAGGCCAATGGCCTGCAGGTAATCGAGGCCGGCCCCCATGCCAATGGCTTCCCCAATCGCGGGGGTACCAGCCTCAAATTTATGGGGCAAGCCAGCCCAGGTGCTGTGGTCGAGATAGACGTCCTGGATCATTTCGCCACCACCCAAAAACGGGGGCATCGCCTCAAGTAACGCCTCCCTTCCCCACAAAAAGCCCATGCCCGTGGGGCCGCAGAGCTTGTGGGAGCTGCCCACCAAAAAATCAGCCCCCAGTTCAACCACGTCCACAGGCAGGTGCGGCAGGCTCTGGCAGGCATCCACCAGCACCAGGGCCCCAACCTGGTGGGCCAGGGAGGTTATTTCAGCAATCGGATTAAGGCAGCCCAGGGTGTTGCTCACCTGTACCAGGCTCACCAACTTGGTGCGCTCGCTGAGCTTGGAGCGCAAATCCTCGAGATCTAGCTCCCCGGTGACAGTAAGGCCCACATGCAGCAGCTTGCAGCCCGTGCGCTGGGCGAGCAGTTGCCAGGGCACCAGGTTGCTGTGGTGCTCCATCAGGGTGAGCAACACCTCATCGCCGGGGCCCAAGTGCGCCTCTCCCCAGGTGCGGGCCACCAGGTTGATCGCCTCACTGGCATTGCGGGTGAAGACGATCTCATTGGGGCTGGCGGCCCCCACAAAGGCGGCCGCCTTGGCGCGGGCAGCTTCGAAGCCTTCGGTGGCCCTGGCACTGAGCTGGTGGGCGCCACGGTGCACATTGGCGTTGTCGTGGTCGTAGTAGTGCTGCAACGCCTCAAGCACCTGCCTGGGTTTTTGGCTCGTGGCGGCGTAGTCGAGATAGATCAGCGGCTGGCCCAGGCAGGCGGTTTGGGCCAGCAGGGGGAAATCGGGGCGGGTTAGGGCCGCAAGATTCGCCAGCTTTGGTGCAGCCGCCATGGTCATCGGTTCGAGTCCCCCAGGAGCGTGGCCAAGGGTTTCCAGGCCCCAGCTGCCGCCGGCATGGCGCGCAACACCTCATCGCAATAGCCCCGCAACAACAGGCGGGCAGCCTGATCGGCAGCAATGCCCCGGCTTTGCAAATAAAACAGCTCGTTTTGCTGGAGCCGGCTCACCGTCGCCCCATGGGCGCACTTCACATCGTCGGCGACGATCTCCAGCTCGGGCTTGGTATCCACCCGGGCGCGATCGGAGAGCAACAGGCTGCGGCTGAGCTGGGAGGCGTTGGTCTGTTGGGCTGCCTGCGGCACCTGCACCGCCCCATTAAAAACGCTGCGGCCTGCACCATCGGCCACCACCTTGTGCAGCTGGTCCAGTTCCCCGCCAGGGCCTCCAAAGACCACCCGGCTATGGGTATCGGCCATCTGCTTGCCATCCACCAGCTGCAGGCTGCGCAGCTGGGTATGGGCCTCGCCCCAGGTTTGCTCCACTTCCGGCTCGAGCCTCACCAACCCCCAGCCCCCTGTGGCCGTGGTCAGCTCCAGGCGACTCGCCGGCGCCTGGCGAATCACCAGCTGGGCCAGCAGGCTCGCCTGGGCATTGCCCAAACCCAACACTCCCAACTTCAGCTCAGAACCTTCCGCCAGCTCCACCTCACTCAGCATGCTGGTCACATTGGCTCCACTAGAGCAATGCACCTGTAGCAACTCCAAACTGGCGCCAGGCTCCAGCACCAGCCGCAGCTGCAGGGGCAGCAGGCCGGGGGCCGAACCCGCATCCCAGGCCAATTCCAGGGGGCCCACCACGCCGCTCACCCGCAGCGCCATCACCTGGGGTTTGGCCGCCTGGTTTAGCTGCTGGAGCCAGCCGCCAGGCCCCCGCAGCTCAGTAGGGGGTGCGATCCGACTTATCCCTGGGGGCAACTCGAGCCCCGCCAAAGGATCACTGGCGGCGAGCACCACCGGTTCAACGGCCTGCAAGAGGGCGAGATCCGTGAAGCGCCAAGCCTCATGGCGACGCCCCGGCAGGGGAGCACCGGCCACCTGGGCCAGCCAGCTGGTTTGGGGCTCAGCCGAAATCAAGGGCATCAAACCACCTCCGCCGGTTCCCGCTCGAGCCGGGCCAACTCCTGATCCACCCAGTCGTAGCCATCGCGCTCAAGCTCTAGGGCCAATTCCTTAGGGCCGGTGCGCAAAATTCGGCCCGCCGCCATTACATGCACGTAATCGGGGGTGATCAAGTCGAGAAGGCGCTGGTAGTGGGTCACCAACAGGGTGGCGTTATCGGCCGTCGCCAATTGGTTGACCCCAGCGGCCACGATCCGCAGGGCGTCGATGTCCAGGCCGGAATCGGTTTCATCAAGGATCGCCACCGCAGGCTCCAGCAAGGCCATCTGCAGGATCTCGTTGCGCTTTTTCTCGCCACCGGAAAACCCCTCGTTCACTCCCCGCTCCAGGAAGGCCGCATCCATCTGAACAACGCCAAGGCGCCCGTGCACCAGATCTTCGAAGGCAAAGGTGTCGAGTTCTTCCTTGCCCAGCTCAACCCTGCGGGAATTGCTGGAAACCCGCAGAAATTCCAAGTTGCTAACCCCCGGAATCTCCACGGGATATTGGAAACCAAGAAATAGGCCCAGCCTTGAGCGCTGCTCTGGGGCCAGGGCAAGTAGATCTTCCCCCCGATAACGAACCGAGCCGGAAGTAACCGTGTAGGCAGGGTGGCCAGCTAGCACCTTGGAGAGGGTGCTTTTGCCACTGCCATTGCGACCCATCACGGCATGGATTTCACCAGCACGCACCGTGAGGTTTACCCCCTTAAGGATCGGCTGATCCTCCACTCGGGCATGGAGATCAGAGATCTCAAGCAGAACTGGGGCGTCAGAGCGAATCACAGGGAAGCAAAAGAGAAAAGCTAATTAAATAGAGATTTTGCAAAAGGGAAGTTGCCCACCTAAACCCGGGCAACTGGCGGGCCCTAACCCACCGAACCCTCCAACTTCAAGGCGAGCAGTTTGTCGGCTTCAGCCGCAAATTCCATCGGCAACTGGTTAAACACATCTCTGCAAAAACCACTAACCATCATCGAAACCGCCTCCTCAAAACCGATGCCTCGGCTCTGCAGATAGAAGAGTTGGTCGGCGGAAATGCGACTGGTGCTGGCCTCATGCTCTACGGCCGCATCGGGTTGCTGGGAGCGGATATAGGGGTAGGTGTTGGCTGCAGCCTGATCACCAATCAACATCGAATCGCACTGGCTGTAGTTCTTTGCCCCTACGGCCTTTGGACCAATCTGCACCAACCCGCGATAGCTATTTGATGAGCGGCCAGCACTGATCCCCTTGCTCACAATCGTGGAGCGGGTGCGGGGCCCCACATGGATCATCTTGGTGCCGGTGTCTGCCTGTTGACAGTTGTTAGTGAGGGCCACGGAATAAAATTCTCCCACCGAATCGGCACCCTGCAGCACACAACTTGGGTACTTCCAAGTAATTGCCGAGCCGGTTTCCACCTGGGTCCAGCTGATTTTGCTGCGATCGCCCCGGCACTGACCGCGCTTAGTCACGAAGTTGTAAATACCGCCCACCCCATTTTCATCGCCCGCATACCAGTTCTGAACGGTCGAGTACTTGATCGAAGCGTCTTCCAAGGTCACCAGCTCCACCACCGCTGCGTGTAGCTGGTTGGTATCAAACATCGGGGCAGTGCAGCCCTCCAAATAACTGACCGTCGCCCCCTCTTCCGCCACTATCAAGGTGCGCTCGAATTGGCCAGTGTCGGCGGAATTAATCCTGAAGTAGGTGGAAAGCTCCATCGGGCAATCGACGCCCTTGGGAATAAATACGAAAGAGCCGTCACTGAAAACAGCAGAATTTAGTGCCGAGAAATAGTTGTCATTACTTGGCACAACCGTACCCAAATAACGCTCAATCAGATCAGGACGCTCCTTAACTGCTTCATTGAAGGAGCAGAAAATTACCCCATACTTAGCAAGCTTTTCCCTATAGGTGGTAGCAATCGAAACACTGTCAAAAACCGCATCTACGGCCACATTCGAGAGCCGCTTTTGCTCAGTCAAGGGGATTCCTAGCTTCTCAAAGGTCTCCAGCAGCTTGGGATCCACCTCGTCGAGGCTGGCCTTCTTTTCCTGCTGCTTAGGAGCTGCGTAATAAATAATATTTTGATAATCAATCTCAGGGTGGCCCAAGGCAGCCCAATCGGGCTCCTCCATCTGCAGCCATTGGCTGTAGGCCCGCAAGCGGAAATCAAGGAGGAAGGCAGGCTCCTCCTTTTTTGCCGAAATTAATCGCACCACCTCTTCACTGAGACCCTTGGCAATCTTTTCGGTTTCAATATCAGTGACAAAGCCATGCTTATACGGCTGTGAAACTAGATCCCCAACGGTGGCAGTGCTGCTCATGGGTGGTGTTGCCTATTCGGCGGCAAGCGATTTCACTTCTTCGAGGCTGATGGTCTGCTGTTCGCCACGGAAGGGGTTGTCTTCGGTAAGGAACAGCATGCAGTGGCAATCCTTGCGCTCGCGCATCGGCACGCAGGGGCAATTCCAAAAAGCCTGGGCAACCTCCGCTTCCTTGTCTTCGTAGTGGCGGCAGGGGCAGAGCGCTCCACCCAATTCATCCTTGTGGCGGGCCAAGCCGAGCAACACCACGGAGGTCACTCCGGGATCACTACAGAAATAGGTCCCTGTGCGCTGGGCGTAGGTCTCGGCAAACTTGCGGATTACCTCCAAGCTGTCTCCGGCGCCAGACTTGCCACCAGAGGGGTTGGCACCTGAAGCAGGTTGGGAGTCAGCAGGGGTGGCCGCAGCGTCGGACATGGCGTCAGGGGATCTCGGGAAGGGCGCTATCGAGATGGCCCAGGGCCATCAAACCCAGTTACGAAACATGGCCGTTTCGTTACCTATTTAGCCTAGGGCAAAGGCCCGGACCCTGGTGGGCCAGGCAACCAACCTCCCCAAGCCCTGCAGGGCCGTGGCAAGGTGTATGTGAACGCTGATTCCGATGAGCGCCACCACCCGGGAAGCCTGCCTCACACTGCTGCTGCGCCAGGGTGAAGCGACCGCCGCTGCCTTGGCCCAGCAATTGGAGGTGTCGGTGCAGGTGACGCGGCGCCACCTGCGCAGCCTCGAAGAAGACGGCCTGGTGCAGGCAAGCCCTGCTACAGAGGGCCCAGGCAGGCCCAGCAACCGCTGGCAGCTGACCGCCCACGGTCAGAACCATTTCCCCGATGGCAGCGAAAACTTTGCCCTCGGGCTCCTGAGCTCGATGGCCGGCAGCCTGCCCCCGGAACAGCTGCAGGGCCTACTCGCTCACCAGGCCCTGCAAAAAGCCGGTGACTACCGCGACCGAGTCGGCCAGGGAGACCTCCCACATCGCCTACAGCGCATGGTGGAGCTACGGCGCGACGAGGGCTATGTGGCCGAATTTGCCGCCGATGGGGATGGCTGGCTGATGAGCGAGTTTCACTGCTCCGTAGTGCGCATCGCCGAACAATTTCCCTGTATCTGCGACCAGGAACTGCAACTGATCCGCCACACCTTTCCCGATTGCGATGTGCAGCGGGTGCAGTGGCGGCTGGAGTCGGGCCACAGCTGCGGCTTCCGCCTGGCACCGCGGTGACTGCCGAAATAATCCCAAATGCGCCGGATGGCAGCCCCCTGAGCCTGGCCGAATTGGCAGAGCTCGAGGCCACCCTGCTGCCGGCCCTGGAGCGCCACCAGCTGCGGCTACTGGCCCATGGCCTAAGCACCCTGCAGACCATCTCCGGTCGGCGTGATGGCCCAGTGCCCAACCGCGATGCAATCGAAGCCTGGGCCCTTAAGCAGCCCGCCTGCGCCGGGGATGCCAGCTTTGCCGGCGCCCTGGCAGAGCAACTGCTACTGACTGCCGACCAACTGCAACGAATCCGCGAATTCCATAAAAATTCCACCGACGCCCTAGGCGGTGAGGGAGCCCTAGAGCTGGAACTGGCCGAACTCTGCAGCTGGGCCCAGCACCAAGCCAATCAGCGGCTTGCGATCATCCCTGCAGCAGTTACCGCCACTTCAGCGCCGCCATGAGCCAAAGCATTGCCGATGCGCTCAGCTTCTTTCGCTTGAGCTGTGGCCGCTGGCGCTCCCAGCGCAGTAGCCACCACCTGCTGCATCGCCGCGCCGAAGCCGGGGGCTCCTTTATTGAGGTGGTGGAGCTCGATGGCAGCGACCCCCGCTTGATCGCCATCGCCGAACTGCACGGCAAAAATCCCAAGGAGCTAGTGGGCGGCTGCCGGGTTACCTGGAACGCATCAATGGCCTGGGACAGGGCTGGGGAAGACCATCAGGGCGAAAGCGTTTTTGGCCTGATCCCCACCGATAGCCAGGGGCGCAAGGGCCTGCTTTTACGGGATCGTGGCTACGCCGAAACCGCGCCGGTGGCAGGCCATTTCGCCATGGATGGCCGCGATGAACTGCTGCTCACCACTGGCTACGAAATGATGAACAGCCTGGAGCGCTTCAGCTTCGCCGGGCCCAATGTGCGCCTGCGCACCAGCACCGTTGAAGGCCTCTCCAACACGGCCTCATTTTGCGTCGAAACTCGCCTGGCCTGAGCTCGCTGGAGGCCGCCAAATCAAGGCTCGAAAACGTTACGGACTGTGAGTCCTGCCCCAGGCTGGCGAATCCTGCTGAGGGCACACTTCTACGATCACCGGATCCGGATGCCGATGACGCGTGGCCCTGCCTCTCCTTAAGTACGCACCCACCACCCAAAACGCCCGGGTGAACCCCCTTCGGGTGGGTTCGGATGAGGATCCAAAGACTGGCTCCCTAGACCAGGCCATGGGTTACGAAGACGTGAACTTCGTGATCGAAACGGCCTACCGCCAAATCTTTTTTCACGCCTTCAAGGTCGACAGGGATCCCTACCTGCAGAGTCAGCTGAGAAATGGCCAGCTTTCTGTGCGCGACTTCATTCGCGCCCTGTGCCTCTCAGACACCTTTACCCGCAGCTTCTACAACCTGAACAGCAACTACCGGGTGGCCCGCCACCTGGTCGAGAAGCTGCTCGGGCGACCGGTTTACGGCAAGAGCGAAGAAATTGCCTGGGCGGCCGTGATCATGTCCCGCGGCATCAAGGGGGCTGTCGATGACATCATCAACAGCCAGGAATACCTCGACAACTTCGGCTACGACAAGGTTCCTTTCCAACGCAACCGCGTGGTGGGCTCCCGCGACCTAGGCGAAACCCCATTCAACATCACCAGCCCCCGCTACGAGGCCTACTACCGCAGCATCAAGGGCTTCCCCCAAATGGTCTACACAGGGGTCGCCAAGGCACTCCCCGAACGGGCCCGCCAGCGCCGTGGCGGCTCTCCGGAGGACTATCTGCCCTGGGTGCGCTCCATGCCCGCCATGCGAACCCGTGGTGGCGGATCCGGCAACATCGGCATGGATTACATGGCCAAAGTCCCATACCGCAGCATCGGCAAATAGGGGTAGCAAGGCAGCCACGAAGTTGGCGTCAGCTTGCAAAAGGCGGCCCAGGGGCCGCCTTTTTAATGGAAAAAAGGCGTGTCGAATTGCACCCAGACGAGTCAGAAAATCCTGACGGGCTGCCTGAAACCTGGCCAAGGATGGCAAAGTCGCGTCACTGATCCCAAAGAAAATCTGCAGCCGTGACCCAGACCCTCGCCTCCCTAGCTCTCATGACCCTGCGGCAGCTCCGCGAGGTCGCCAGCGAAGTCGGCGTCAGTCTTTACAGCCGCAAGTCCAAGGAAGAACTGCTCGAGGCCATCTCCACCCGCAAGGAGACATCGAAGCGCAACCTCAAGGCGATCGAAGCTGAGATGGGCCCCGCAAAGCGGCCTGCGGCCTTCACCAATGTGGTGTTTCTGCCCCGTGATCCCCAGTGGGCCTACGTGTTCTGGGAAATCTCAGATGTGGATCGGGCCCAGGCCATTGCAGCTGGCGCCACCCAGCTCTGCCTGCGGGTCGCTGACGTGACCGGTCTTAACGGCGGTTCCTCCCACCCCCACACCCTCCAGGAAGTGGTGGTCAACAGCCATGCCACCGAGTGGTACTTGCCTGTCCCCATGAGCGACCGGGATTACCGGGTGGAGCTCGGCTACCGCACCGCCATGAATGCCAGCGGTGGTGGCTGGATCTCCCTGGCCTTCTCCTCCGTGGCCCGGGTGCCTGCCCTGCACCCCAGCGAGCAGATCCTTGACCAATTTGTTCCCTTTTCGCTCGACACTCCCCCCGCAGCCATGCCGGGAGCACCGCAAGCCCCGGCTTCCACCCCCACGGACACCGGCCTGCACGAGCGCCTTTATCAAACGGCCACTTCCCAATTCCGCCGCCTCGGCCGGGGCTCTGAAGCCTTCCACGAATTGGAAGCAGCCGGGCTGGATACAAGCGAGCTAAATGCTTCGGGAGCGGGCCTCTGGGCCAGCGGCCGCAATGAATCCGGAGTTGGCGGTGTGGCCAGCCGTCAGCGTTCTTTCTGGTTGGTGGCCGATGCGGAATTGATCGTTTACGGCGCCACCGATCCCTCGGCCCGGCTGACCATCGGCGGTGAGGTGGTGCCCCTCTCAGCCGATGGCACCTTCCGGGTGCAGGTGCCCTTCCGCGACGGTGAGCAGCTCTATCCGATCGAGGCTGTGGCAGCCGATGGGGTCCAGAAGCGCAACATCACCCTCCAGTTCAATCGCATCACCCCCGAAGACAACAGCAACCCAGCCGATAAGGCCATCGCCGAATGGTTCTAGGGGCCAGCAGCTGAATACAGCCCAGTGGGAAACCTGGGCTCTGGCGCCCCAGGTCCATTGAGAGCCCAAAACCTTTTCTGGTTGCTACTTGCTGCCTGCGGCTTGGCCGCACTGACCAGCTGCAGTGCCAATGGGCGCATATCCGGCTCTGCCCCCCCGGATCGCCCCCTGCCGGCGGGCGTTGAGCTGGCTTTTAACCACCACCAGAATCACCACTACCGAAGCCCGATCAGTGGCCAGCTGCGGGAAGGTGACGACCTCGAAGCCTTCGTGCTTGAAAGCATTGCGGCTGCCCGGCAGGAAATTTTGGTGGCCGTCCAGGAGCTATCTCTGCCCAAGGTGGCCGAAGCCCTGGCCGCCAAAAGACAGCAGGGGGTGGTGGTGAAGGTGGTGCTTGAGAACACCTACAGCACGCCCTGGAGCCAGGAACACATGGCAGACCTGGTGCCCCACCAGCGCAAACGCCATCAGCAGATGGTGGCCCTGGGCTGGGGAGATGCGGTGCTGATCCTGCAGCGCGGTGGGGTGCCCCTCATCGACGACACCGCCGATGGCAGCGCCGGCAGCGGGCTGATGCACCACAAATTCATGGTCATCGACCGAAAAGTAGTGGTAACTGGCTCAACCAATTTCACGCCTTCGTGCACTCATGGCGATCCCGACGATCCCCAAACCCGCGGCAACGTAAACCACCTGCTGAGATTTCACAGCCCCGAACTTGCGGCGGTATTTGCGGCTGAATTTGAGCGCATGTGGGGCGATGGTCCTGGGGGAGCAGCTGATAGCCAATTTGGAATTGCAAAAGAAGAAGGGCCCCTGCAGGAGGTGATGGTGGGTGCCACCAAGGTGGGGGTGTTATTTGCTCCCCACCGGCGCCAAGACCCAAACCAGGGCCTGCTACTAATTGCAGACCTTTTGGCCCATGCCCGCAAGAACATTGATCTAGCCCTATTTGTATTCTCGGAGCAGGGGGTTGCAGATGTCCTCGCCCAACTTCAAACCAAGGGAGTGGCGATCCGGCTACTGGCGGATCCAGGCTTTGCAAATCGCTCCTTTAGCGAAGTGCTGGATCTCCTCGGCACCCAACTTCCCGATCGAGATTGCAAATTAGAAGTGGGCAACAAACCATGGAAAGCGCCCCTCGAGGGGGTTGGAACTCCTCGATTAGCCCCCGGCGACAAATTGCACCACAAACTTGCAGTGATCGATCAGCGCACCGTAATCACAGGCAGCTTCAACTGGAGCCCCTCTGCAGCACATCAAAATGATGAAACCCTTTTAGTGATCGAATCACCATTGCTGGCTGCCCACTTCAGCGATGAAATCGATCGCCTCTGGCGGGGCGCCGAACTTGGATTCACCTCCCGCCTGGAGCGCAAACAGCAACGGCAGCGCAACCGCTGTGGCAGTGGGGTGCAGCGCTTGGCCATGGGGATTGGGAGGTGATTGGGAGGGGATTAGCAGGCGATCTCCAACCAGCCCCTAGCATCGGCAAATCGCCCTGAGCTAGCTCCGCCTGCTTCGCCATGGACCCCCAAAACTGCTCCAGGATCCATACCCCCACCCTCGATGCAATCCAGCTGATGCTGCGGGAT
>NZ_JAGQBV010000068.1:0-10090 GCF_024345815.1 Cyanobium sp. HWJ4-Hawea
GCCTGTGAGCGGGGTACTGGGGAGGAGGTGGTCATAGGAGGCCAGCAGGTGTTGGGGGATTACGGGATCAGGCAGGGCGGTGCGGCGCGGCGGCACCCGAAAACGCTGCTGCAATCCAGACAGAGAAAGGGTTTGGCGCTGCTGCGCCTGCTCCAGGAAGGCGAGCACCAGCTCAAAGGAGGCCACCCGCACGGCCACATACAGCGCCTCGACCATGAGCCGGGCTGCCGCATCACGGTCCCCGCCAGCGAGTAGGTGTTGCCAGAAGTTCCACCAGTGCTGGTCGGGGCCGGTGACTTTCAGGAAAGGTGTCACTCCTAGGCGCCACTCAGGCGGCCTGGACTAAGGGTAGTTCGAGGGTCGGTTTTGGCTCCTCTGGTGGCTTGTTGATCCACACTTCTTCTGGCTGACGCCAGCAGCGGATGTGCCTGCTCCAGCGCGATGGATTAGCCCGGCGAGCTGTTTCATAAACATCGGTTCGCTGCTGGCAAATGGCCGTTGCAGCTCCGCTGTGTCGCTGATGGGGCGTCACGAACTTGATTCCCCTGTGCCGGTGCCGGTGGTTGTACCAATCCACAAAGGCCACTACCCACTGACAGGCCTCGTCTTTGCTGCCAAAAGGCCGTCTCGGGTAATCAGGCCTGTACTTTGCTGTGCGGAACAGCGATTCGGAGTAGGGGTTGTCGTTGGAAACTCTTGGACTGGAGAAGGATCTGAGCACCCCCAGCTCTTCCAGCCGACTCTCTAGGGTCGCCGCCCTCATTGCATTGCCGTTATCGGCATGGATGATCAGTGGTTGCTTACGCCCCTTGCTGACCCGCTCTTTCAGACAGGCCCTACTCACCAGATCGGCAGCGATGGCTGGATCTTCCCGCTCGGCTACATCCCAGGCCACCACCTTCCTGCTCCAGACGTCGATCACCAGGTAGAGGTACAGCCAAATCCCGCGCACGGTTGTCGGCAGATAGGTGATGTCCCAGCTCCAGAGCTGGTTCGGAGCGATAGCCATAAGCCTTGGAACGGCTCTGGGTTCCTGCGGCAACCTGGCGCGTCCGCGCCGATGGCATTGCCCCGCCTGGTGCAACACCCGATAGAAACTGCTTTCTGAACCTATAAAAAGCCCCTGATCAGCAAGGGCTGGAACTATCTGACCCGGCGGCAACGCTGCGAATTCGGGCTCGTTGCAGGTGAGCAGAATCCGCTGACGCTCCTCGTTGCTCAGTCGGTGAGCAACCAGGCGTGAGCTGCCTTTACGGCGGTCCTCGCCGTCCCCATTACCACCAAAAGCCTTCCGCCAGCGCTTGAGCGTGCGCAGAGAGATCCCGATCTCGCAGCAGGCACGCACCAGACCAGCGCCAGCGGCATGCGCCTCGCTGATCAGTTCGATCGCCTTGCGCCGGTGCGCAGCGCTGGTCAGCCTTCCTCGTCCTCCGAACAGAAGGCTTCCCACTTTTTTCGCAGCACCAGCAAGGCCGCCATCTCAGCCATGGCCTTCTCCTTGCGCTGTAGCTCCTTCTTGAGAGCTTTGATCTCCCGCTGGTCCTGGGTGCGGAGCTTTTCCAGCTCCTTCTGCTCGGCCATCGTCAGCACTGGCTTGGCGTTGGCATCAAGTGCCTCCGGCACGCTGGCCAAAGGCCAGGTAGGGGCGGCCTGCCGCCAACGCTCCACCTGCTCAGGAAACAGCCCTCGCTCACGGCAGTAGGCACTGAGTTCGGTGGCATTCAAGCCAGCCGTTTCCATCACCACCGTGAACTTGTCGGCAGCACTCCAGCCTTCTGGTTCCTTCTCGGATGCCGGCACCACCTCTCCCTGCAACCGCCAGGCCTTCCTCCAGTTGTAGAGGGTCACAACGTGAATGCCCAGCTCCTCTGAAATCCCGGCCACGCTCTGCCTGTGCGGCGGGCTCATCCGCCTCCTCACATCAGCCAGGGCTGATTCAAAGTTTCATGCGGGGCCCATTGCTGGTTGCCGCATTGCCATTGCCAGCAATGCCGTGATGTCGTGCATTACCGCCTGCATGCCGGTGCGGATGGATTCAAATCCGGCCAGCCGCAGCAGGTTGAGCGCAGCTGTTCGCAGGCTCCCCATCGCACCGGCTCCGTTACCTCGATAGCGATGGGCATCTTCCCTGAGCTGGGTGTCGCGGATCCAGTGCCAGCTCTCAATGCTCCAGCGCTCTCATACAAGTTGCAGCAGGGCTTCTGGGCTAGTGCGCAGGCTGGTGAGAAACAGATGCCGAGCCTGGAACGGCTTGCCCTCGCGGGTACCGGTAGCGATCATCTCGACGATCCAGCTGGTGCCGCTCCAGGCTTGCTTGATGTGATCTGGTGCTTCTTTTGCCCGCAGTGCCCAGACGATGTCACGGCCATGGCTGATCTCGTGATCCGTTGCTGTAAAAGGGATGTGGCGCTTTCCCTGGAACTGCAGCACGATCTGCCGTACCAGGTTCCGCTGGTTGGCTTTTACGGTCAAGAGGAAGTCGGCTCCCTGCTCCTGGAGCTGTAAAAAAACGCTTTCTGGGTGTGCAGCGCGTCAGCCTGGATCAGCACGCCACCCAGATCCAGCTCACCGAGGAGCTCTCTCAGCACTGAGCGTTCGTGGTTCTCGCCGGTGGCGTAGCAGGCCTGAGCGATCGCCACACCCAGGGCGGATGAATACAGCGTGACCTGGGCAATAAAGGCTGAGCCACCACCTGCCGTGGGTTCGATCGAGCCGCGCAGCGTCTTGCCGTCACAGACCAGCTGATCAAGATCGCCTGCACCACCAGGAATCTGGGCGATTGTCCAATCACGGATAGCGGCGCACAGCGCCGCCACATCCACCTGCTGAAAGAAGTAGCGAAAGGCCGAATCGGAAGGTGGTCTGCGCAGTTCAATGCCAAGCGCACTGGTCAAGGTGTCGTGGTGGCGGATGGCAAATCGCTCCAGATCCCGCAGGCTCTGGCACTGACTCATGATGCCCAGAACAGCCACCAAGAGCAGATACCAAGCAGGGATTCGCACCCCGCGCCGCATGCGCGCGTCCGGGATCGCCTTGAGAAAACTGATCAGGTCGAGATCAGTTGCAGCAGAGTGGCTTTCGAGCACTGAATGGAGTCGATCCCACCGAGCCAATCCAATGCTCTAAGCCTAGGCAAGGGTTCCTGTGACACACTTTGAATCAGCCCTGTCACATCAGCCTTAACGGCCTCGCTGTAACGACGCATTGCTCATGTCCTCAAGCCCCCGGGTGTACTGATCAGAGGGGTGACAACTTTTCTGAAACCGGGGGCATCTGGAGGTGGCACTGCTTTTTGAGCTTGAGGATCACTGAATTACTATGGCGCAACAGTTGTTGCGGCTAAGCCGCGAACCCACTCTTTGGCGTCATCTTTCCCAAGCGGGTCTGCGCAACGCAGCGGCCCACACAAGACTTTGTCAGGCTCGTGCGTTGAAGGATCTTCTCGAGTCTCAGCTGCCATGACATCTCCGGACCCAGTTCTGCGGCTCGAACATGTTGGGCTTCAAATTCCTGTTTTCACTACCGAAACTCGCAGCCTAAAGACGGCTTTAATCAGGTCAATCACTGGAGGTCAGTTGCGCCGAGAACGTGGTGGAGCTGTGATTACAGCGCTTCGCGATGTGAGCTGTACCGTGCATGAAGGCGAGAGAATCGCCCTGATTGGTCACAATGGCGCAGGAAAATCAACCTTCCTGAAACTAGTATCTGGAATTTACACGGGCACTAGCGGTCACTTTGAGCGGCGCATCAGAGTGTTTCCGATGATTCATAAGAGCTTCATCACCAGCCCTGAGCTCAGTGGCCTTCAAGCGATTAAGGCGCACTACTTAATGGTGAATGGAAATTTGCGTGGTTTCGATAGACTTTCTGATGAGGTGATCGAGTTTTCTGGACTTGGTGACTTCATCCAGCTGCCATTAAAGACATACAGCGAGGGCATGGCGGCACGGTTGCTATTTTCGATGCTAACCTCTTTCAGTCATGACTGCCTAGCCATGGATGAAGGTTTTGGTGCCGGTGATTTCAGCTTTTACGAAAAAGCGCAACAACGCATGCAGGCATTCATCGAACAGGCTGGCACATTGTTTCTCGCCTCTCATTCCGATGTTTTGCTACGGCAGTTTTGTCAGCGTGGCATAGTCTTTGACCAAGGATCGATCGTGTTTGATGGCCCCCTAGATCAGGCTTTAAGTTTTTATCACGCTCATAAATAATGGCTTCTTTCGCAACAAACCATCAAAAGACTAGTGTCCTTTCAACCCTTCGTGAAGCTTGGGCTCTACGCCGGGTTTGGTGGTTCACGGCAACGGCCCGTACGAGAGCACGTTTTGCACGTACGCTCTTTGGTAGCTTCTGGCTAGGTTTCTCCAATCTGTTTTCGATCGCGGTGTTGGCGATAGTGTACGGCACGGTATTTAAGGTGCAGGACTTTAAATCTTATGTTGTATATTTAGGGCTTGGCTTAACGATTTGGAATAGTATTGCCGCTGCTATTGGCAATGCCCCCAATCTGTTTGAGCACAATGCTCGGCATGTGCATAACACTAACGTGAATCCAATTTTTTACACTTTAGAGGAGTGGGCATTTCAAGTGCAGACCTTCTTGCAGTCATTTTTGATGGTGCTTATAGCGCTTTCACTATTTCAAGCCACGTTAATACCTCATTTTTTAATGGCTGGTTGGCTGCCGCTATTAAATCTACTGTTGTTTCTCTATTGGCTTCCAGCGCTAGTATGCCTGCTAGGTGCGCGCTATCGGGATATATATCAGTTGGTGCCTATTGTCTTGCAGCTCGTTTTTCTTCTTTCACCGATTCTATACCAAAAGAAAAATCTTGGCACTTTTGCTTGGACTGCAGATCTAAACCCCATTTACCACATTCTCAGTCCTTTTCGCCACAGTATTATCGCAGGATCGTTGCTCGGCGGGCATGATTTCGTGCTTCTGGTAGTCAATTTAGCTGGTATCTGGTGGGTCACCTGGTTAATTAATCGTGAACGCCGATGGCTGCCTTTTCTGATTTGAATCTACTCAGCCCGTTGTAGTATATTAGAATTAATTTTTGGCTTCTATCTAGTTGAAGAGTTGCGATTACTGAGGGTAGTTGTGATAGTAGCGATATTAGTGCCTGGAGGGTAGCAAACGCTGGCAGACACGGATCAACCGCCCTGCTGCCCTGTAACTCTATTTCCAAAAAAAATCATGCCACCTCAAACAATTTGACAGCGGACATATGCTTTTGTTTGCTTGGTAGCCTGTTGAATCAAGTCGTGGCTGTGAAACTAGTTCGAGGATGGTAAATCGCTACGTCTCTTCTCATCCGCCGATAGACCCAGATTGCATAGTCTAGTAATCCGGACCAGGTACCCTTGGCTTTGGCAAGATCCTTCTGCAGAAATGTGAGTGGCCGAAGTGCAAAATAGATAAGGTTTAGTCCTAGCGCCAAAGGAGTAGCATGGCGATGTAAAAAATAGAGTTTGCTAAACGTAGAATGACGATATTTCGCCCTTGGAGCGCGCTTGATGACGGCTGATACCTTGTGCTCCACCAATGTAGCCTGCGTAACCCTTAGCCGATAGCCTAGCCGGTGGTAGCGATTGCAGATATCGGTATCTTCGTAATAAAGGAAATACTGAGAATCGAATTGGGGGCAATGGTCGAAGCTTGCCAAGTTGAACACCATACTACATCCTGAGAGCCATCTACTTGGGTGAACCGCGATTGGTGTTTGCTCTATCACATCATTGCCGAATCGATCATTTATAGACCCTGTCCAGGGGTTGAAGCTGCCATGGCTGAACCACTGTTCACCATTCATGTCCTTGATCCGTGTTCCCAGAATCGCGATCTCAGGATCGTTGTTGAGGCAGGTGCGTACGTAGCTGACTGCTTCTGGAAGCAACCGGGCATCAGGATTGATCAGCCAGGCAAGTGCATTGTGGTCTCGTTTATAGACATATGTTAGGCCGAGATTGCAGCCACTGCCAAAGCCCAGATTCTGTGCTGTTTGAAGCAGGGTTATTCGGGGATCAGCACTTAATGGCTCGATGGAGGTATCTTCAGGAGAATTGTTGACGATGATCAGCGAACAGTCAGCTTCTTCGTTCAAATCTAATGCTGTGATCAACTCGGCGATCAGTTCAGCGCAGTGAAAATTAACCGTAATGAAGTAAATGATTCGCTTCATTACGCATGATTTAGTTGCCGGCATTGTCTCGCGCTCTCAGCTTCCGTATGACCCATGAGAATGGACTGTGGCTTTTCTTAGGGGCTGGCTGACTGGAATTGTTCTCTTGATCAAGGTTTTGACGCTTCCTATTCTCGGCAAGATGGGTTTGTATCTCCAGATAGGACACTGGGTGATCGACTACGAACCAGGGATCCTCTACGAATGCAAATCTCTGAGGATCAATCTGAATCCCCGCCTTTAAGTGAAATAGAAACAGTGATGAGACTGCTGGGCCGATCAGTGAGATTACTTCAAGGTGATAGTAGGGGCGGCGTGATCTGCGGAGCCAGATCCCGTAGGTAATAAATGTGTTGAGGTAATTGATGGCTGTATCGATGATGGCCGCCGGTTCAGGTTTGTAGATCAGGTGGATAACCGTTGTAATGTAAAATCCCATGTTCTTTCCGAAGGCAATACTTCCGGCTGGATAAGGAAGATGGTGGTCCTGGGAAAGGATCGACTCCTTTAGTAGACAGATCCCACATAGACTTAGCATTTCATGAAGCATCTCCGTTGAGTCGCCGGTCTCGGTGGGGATTTCGAAGTTCATGCCCGGATCGACTTCACAGCGAAAGCTTGGTTGCATGTCAGCCAGCACATCGATCGCCTGTTCCGCCCAACCGTTGTTGACGAAATCCTTGAGCAGGCGGTAGTGCATCGCCAATGCCAGACGGGAGATTTTCTCCGTTCTTGCCAAGGCACTGTTTCGATATGTGCTCAGGTACTCCCGGGTGTAGGTAGTGGCGTTACCGCTTTGGGCAGCCTCCGCCACACCAATCGGGCCTGAGTATGCGGCTGCGTAAGCAATCAAGTTCGAGTTTCTACGTTGCTTCACCAGGAGATGGCTTAGACCTGATCTGTTTAGGAGCAAGCGCAGACCTTTGGCGCTGAAAAGGATTTTGTGCTGCCCTGGGAACAGAGCGGAGTAGGTCTCTGCTGCTGGCGATTCCGGTGTGATGAATTCCGCATTAGGAGTGGTGAAGATGGCCACTCCCTCAGGTTTGATGTGCCGGGCAACGGTCGCGGCAAATGCTTCTGGGGCTGGGATATGCTCGATTACTTCGGAGCTATAGATGATGTCAAATTGTTCCTGATCGTGATTGCTGCCCTCACCAAGCAAGGTGCTTGTAATGTCTGCCCCAAGATACTCTTGGCCGAGACGCCCGTAGCCCCCAGGCTCAATGCCTGCGGCACGAAATTTTCGCAATTTTAATGCATAATCAACCACAAATCCAAATCCACAGCCTAGTTCGAGAAAGTTTTTGCCTTTGGTTGTGCCGCTGGCATCGGCATAACTACCGATAGGGGCAATCATTTCGTCGAGGCCTGCACCTATGTCAATATAATAGTTCATGAATGACGTATCCAGCTCTTTCTCGTAAAAGCTCGCTTCTTCCGAAAACTCGTTTAGAGAACTACAGTCTAGACAGCGATAGAATACATAGTTGCATTCTTTGCGTGTAGCCATTAGCCCATTTGAGCTGGCGGTCACATAGGCAACTAGTTTTTCACTTCTGCAAGCTCTGCACATTGCTCCAGGAGAATGCGCATGAGTATTATCTTCAGAAAAAAAATACATAGTAGTGGCTCAGGTCTGGATGTCTAGGCTTACTTGTTGATGGGTCCAATTGTGCAGGCGTATAATAACTCTAGCATACGCGGGAGTAAATAAAGCCGTTCGCAACACCCTTTGTGGTGGCTTCTTTTAATTTATTCGAGTAACTCAGAGGAGTACCTTTAAAATCGACAAGCTGCTTGAACTCATCCACGAAAGACTCAAGTAACTTTTGGGTTAACACCTGTCCCGAAGACGATTTCAGTGCTTCTTCGTAAAGATAGATTGCCTGTGCAGCAGTAAAGCTTCCTGCACTGCAGAGGTCATGTTTGATAAATGGGCAATGTAGAAAAAATGGGTAGAGGAATGCGGCCACGTGGCTTGGATTGCTATTTTCTATGAGATCGGCAATGTTATAGAACTGCTGTGCAGAAAGCATTTCTCGGCGATGACTCTTACCTATAATCTGTTCAAGTGCATAGACAGCTTGGGGGGTTTTTTCCAATGTTCTAGTTGGTGAAGGTATCATTCCAAGAATCTCTTCGCCCGAGACGCCTTCATCGTTTTTACGTAGCTCTGAAAGTATAGATACTAATGCATCACTCCTGTAGAGTACTTCGACAGGCTGAAATCTACGATAAACTTTCGATGAAAGAGCGATTTCTCCTTTCCGAATGCAATGAATCCTATTGCTTAAAGGCACATAATCTTGCCAGAATTCAATAAATAACTTAGATCTAAAGATTGCCGGTTTTAAGATTTGAAAATAGGACTGGTAGTGGGTTTCGATTTGATGGCTGGCATGGCTGAAAAGACCTTTGCTCGAGCTTTTGGAGAATGTATTTATACGTTTTATCAGGTCGTCGGCGTATCTGCCTGGGATGAACTGCATCGAGTCGTTGGCAATGCAAAGCAGTTCGCATTGGTGTAGGTGTCCCTCGCTATGCAGTAATAGAACTGCATCTTTGAAGGCACCAAAGTCTCGGCCAATGTTCTTCCGATCAAATGCACGCCAGCAGAGTTGAAGTACTTCTTCGTGATCATGTTTGTCTGTTAAGGAATTATTGATGTATAATATGGAAAAGCCAGATTGCTTCAAGGTCTTAATGTAGGCCCTGTTCGAGTGGGTAAGCCTTTCGGAATAGGCTACAAATATAGCTATTCTTTCTGGTGGCTTCTCGGCTGGAGGTCGATATGTGTGACGTTCTGTTGAATCGCTGAGATTAGTGAGGCGACCATGCGGGCTTGAGCCGCGACCGTATGGATTGACTTGGTAGTCATAAATTGAAGCGATAAAATCTAATAGTGTATAAACTCGGATCCTAAATCGTTTCAGCATTTCGCAATAATTGGGTTGCTTTGTGCGAGTGTTCTGTAGATATCTGGTTGGGGCTGGAATATTTACATTCTCATTATTAGTAACATTGCCCTGTTTCGGGACTGCAAGAAGTGAATAACATTTGTAGGGCTCTCGCGCAGATGCGACAACGGAGTGTTGAAGCTGCGCCTTGGTTTAGGGGTAGAACGCTTGCCCTCATATTCCTTTGATCGCCTGAGCATCCGTGAGTTTCCGCAAGAGTTGCCGATGGTGCAAAAAAGGGCTTGAAGAACTTGGAATCGCATAAGCTTTGTAGTCTGATTTAAGCTGTCGCCCCTTGGGGCGCCGGCGCCGGCTGAAACATAAACATCGAATAAATAACATTCCTTCGCATCTGGGTCATCATCTCGAGGAACATATCATAGCCCTCGTTTTTGTATTCAATTAGGGGATCCTTCTGGCCATAGCCCCGCAGACCCACCGATTCACGCAGGGCCTCCATCGCCTGGAGGTGCTCCCGCCAGAGGGTATCGATCTGCTGGAGGATGAAGAAGCGCTCGGCCTCGCGCATCAAGCCTGGGCGCTGCTGGTCGATTTGGCCTTCCTTGATGTCGTAGGCATTGCGCAACTGCTCCTGCAGAAAGGCCTTTAGCTCCTCCATTTGCAAGCCCTGTACCTGATCTGGGGTGAGATCTTCGAGTAGATAAACAAACTCCTTGACCTTCGACAAAAGGTTGCCCAAATCCCATTCCTCAGGTGGTAGGTCGGGATTTACGTAGGCCTCCACGATGTCTTCGATGGTGCGCTCGCCGTAGCCGATCACCTGCTGCTTCAGCTCGCGACCCTCCAGCACCCGGCGCCGCTCGGTGTAAACGGCCTTGCGCTGGTTGTTCATCACTTCGTCGTACTCAAACACCTGCTTACGGATGTCGTAGTAATAGGTTTCCACCTTTTTCTGGGCCCCCTCCAGGGAGCGGGTGAGCATGC
>NZ_JAGQBV010000069.1:0-9243 GCF_024345815.1 Cyanobium sp. HWJ4-Hawea
CAAGCCGCTTAAAAAGTGAAGCGACTGAGGCGAAATCAACCAAATCAGTTGAAAAAGAAACGACGCTAGGCCAAGTAGCCGATAGTAACGGTCAAACCAGTAGGGCATTCGCCGGCCCCGCAGAGGTTTACCCAACTCAATCGCCAGCAAAGCTACAAAGGCTAAGGAAACAAAGCTAGTAACTCTACGAAAAGGAAATGGCAGCGCAATCGCCACCATTTCCAACAGGGAAAGAAAAAATAGTCGGCGATAAAAGCGATGATGTAGCTTCACCACTAGACCAGGCAACTAACTAACTAACTAAAGGCCAGGGCTGCTCTGCATAATCCCACCATCGGCAAAGATGGAGGTGGCAGTGATATAGCTCGCAGCATCACTGGCCAAAAATGCCACAACCTTGGCTATTTCCTCAGGCTGGGCCATCCTGCCCATGGGGATGGCGGCATTCAACTTAGCCAGCAACTCAGGATTATTCATGGTCGAATCGTTGATCGGGGTGGCAACGGCACCGGGCCCCACATTGACAATGGTGACACCCTTAGAAGCAAGCTCCACACCGGCAGTGCGGGTAAGCATGCGCACACCACCTTTGGCTACGCAGTAGGGGGTGTTATTGGGCATCGGCCAATCCTCATGCACGGATGAAATATTGATGATTCTCCCTCCGCCGCCCTGGGCAATCATTTGCTTTGCCGCGTACTGGGTAGCGAAAAATACACCCCGCAGGTTGACGTTCAAAACCTTGTCAAAATCATCGGGGGTAGTGTCGAGAATGGAAGTCCGGGTTTCGATACCGGCATTATTAACCATCACATCAAGTCGGCCAAATTTGGCAACCGTCGAATCGATCAAGCGCTGTAGATCGTCGAGCTTGCCGACATCAGCCTGCACACCAAAACTGCAGCCGCCATAGGCACCGATCTCCTTTTCGATTGCCTCGGTAGCCTCGGGATGGGAACGGTAATCAATTACGACCTTGGCGCCAAGATGGGCCAAGCACTCAACGATTGATTTACCGATGCCGCTGTTGCCACCAGTAACGATGGCAACCTTGCCCTGGAGAAAGCTGGACAGCGCCATACCAGTGAAGGGATTGGTCGAAGACATGGAGGAATCAAAAAATACTCAGACGAATTATAGACAAACGGGTCGATTTGGTCAGCAATAGCAAGAGATCATGCTGGCATTTCAAAACAAAAGCAAACCTATGCCTGCAGAGAAGATGCAAAATGCTCAAAGGAGACTAGATTAAAAAATTGAGTCCCAAACACATGACGCCTATTCCCAAGCCGAGTAGCGGGCAGCTAGCCAAAGGGGCGATATTTATTGTGCTGGCCTTCCTGGCCAACACGGTGCAGAGCGTGCTAGGCAAACAGATAGGAACCCAGTTAAGCGTTGAGCTATTTACCTGGGCGACCTTTCTAAGTGCCCTGATTTTCGTAACACCAATAATGGTGATTCGAAAGTTTCAAGATCTGCACACTTCAGTCGCCCCGTATCACCTGCTGAGAGGAGCCACTGGCATTGCAGGCTTCTTTCTATTTATTACGTCTGCCCAACTAACAAGCCTCGTGGATGCAAATGTATTACTAAATACCACACCAATATTCATCCCGATCCTAGCCTTACTGGTACTCAAGCAAAACATTCAAAAGTCGTTATGGCTTGCCATAGGGCTTGGCTTTGCAGGAATGGTAATAATAGTCAAACCTGACTCTTCATTATTTACAAACCCAGGCAACATAATTGCTCTTGCCGCAGGTTTAATGACAGCCATTGAATTTTTGACGGTAAAAAAGCTGGACAACAGCGAATCGGCAATTACGCAAATATTCTATTTCCTATTATTTGGATCAGTATGCTCGACAATACTATCAATAGGTAAATTCAAGGCAATAGCAGGCCATGACCTGCACATGGTAATCGCAACAGGGGCGTGCCTAGTACTATTTCAATTCCTTATAATTAAAGCATATCAATATGCCAAGCCGCATGAGATAGGAGCTTTTCAATATAGCTCTATTATATTTTCCGCCGTATTTGGAATATTTATATTCAACGAGCCCATAGGGATGGGAACCTACGTAGGCTCTGCATTCATTTGTATTGGGGGAGCAATGAGCATAGGTGCAAGAAAGGATGACCCCGGGGGAAATAACAAGTTAAAAACCGACTAGAAACCACATCAAAAACAGAGAAATCCTAAATGGCCATCAAGAAAATCGTTTCAGTGGTCCAGCCATGTGATAATGGAAGAGCTATTTCTCAATGGTACTGCAAAGAACTAGGATTTAAGCTTGAATCACAAATCAACAATAGTGAAAACTGTCTCACAAAGCTAATTGGTGGGCAGCAAGAAATAACTATAAAGCGGTTTGTATTACGCCTTGGCGATGAAAAACTTGAACTATGGGAGCAAACTTTACCTGAAGGCAACATACCAATACCTCTTGATTCTACCAGCAATGACCTGTGGTTTCAGCACATTTGTATCGTCACCGAAAATATAGAAAAAAGCCTTAAAAAAGGATTAGTTAATCCCCAAGATACGATTTCTACAAATACTCAGACATTACCTGAATGGAATAGGGGAGCCAGTGGCATTAAAGCCATAAAGTTTAGAAACCCGATCCGCCAGCCACTTGAACTTCTGCAGTTTCCCGAAGACAAAGGTAATAACAGATGGCACGTACATAGTATCCATGAACAGGAAAACTTCGATAATGACGAAAACAGTACAGGCCCAAATTTAGGGATCGATCACAGTGCCATTGGAATATCTGACACAAAAGAAAGCCTGAGATTCTATCAGGAACTATTGGGTTTTCATGTAATGGGAGGTGGTATAAACTACGGTTTGGAGCAAGACAGACTTGACGGAATAAAGGACACACATGTAGTGATTACATCCCTCAGGCCAGACGCCAAAGAAGATGTTATGGGAATAGAGCTACTGCAATATGAGAGACCCACTGGTGGAAGGCGACGGAACCTACCCAAAGCAAATGAAATTTGTGACTGGCGCCTAATTCTCGAGGCAACTGATTTGGAAAAGATACATAAAAAAATTAAAGAATCTGAGTGGGGGTCAGAATGCGGCCCTATAATTCAACTTTATGACGGATTGAATGGATATCAAAGGGGATTTCACAGTAGAGATCCAGACAAACACGCAATAATAGTAGTTGGGATTTAGATATTAGAAACAGACTCATTGGAATCACAATCTAGTCACCATAGGCTGGTGTTGAACCTGAAAGCTTAATAATTCTACTGCCGATATTCCCAAGCGCCTGGGAATAGGGTACGGCCGTTGAATACGGCATACCAGCGGGGATAGCAGCTGGAGAGGGTGGCCTAAATAAGAATTTGAACTGAAGAGAGCCTCCGAAACCACCTATATCATCAAAACTTCCTGACAGCGTTGCACTTAAGTTATGATTAAATCCATAACCAATTTGCAATTGAGCACCTGGGGAAGGGTTAGATACTTCACCAAAGAGATAATAGGCTCGAGCGGATCCGGAAAAACCTGGTATACCAAGGGGGAATCCGAGTTGAAGAACAGCGGAGGGTATAGCAGATTGGCTGGATGCCTGAGCACCGCCGTTTCCTAGGGGGAAAGAGGCCGTAGCACGTAAATTGTAGGAGGGGCGAATTAGCTCACCACCAACTCCGATTTGCTGAAAGAATGAATTACCAAGCCAAGCTAAATCATATCCTCCGTTAAAGCCATGATACGAAGAGAGATCACTGCTAAGCTTTCGATAACCAAACCGTATACTATTTCCCCACTGTTTGACAAACCCATTGCTATCAGACCAGGAGTCAGAGGGCTGGGCCTTAGCATAAACAGAGTTGTCGAAAAAAGAGAGGCTCTTATCTTCCTTGATTAGAGGTTGAAAGTGATTTATCTCTAAACGATTAGAAGAATTTGGCGGTGTCAATGTGAGCTTAGACATCTGAGCAGGTCTCACAAACGCGTTTGTGAGAGTCTCAGAACTGACTGGTCGAGGCAGAAAGAAAACAAGAAGCAAAAGTAAGACAGGCGCTGAATATACCATGGATAACATAGCTAAATCATCTAAAAAACTAAAACTAATTAGGATTTATCTTTACCTTGAAGAGATAGAAGGGAAACTTAAGTTCAGACTTGCCAGAACTACTATTGCCTGCAAATCTATTAATTTGGGAAGATGGGAAATAAAGATAACCATCTGGCCCAATCCTTGAGGCATCTGGCCAGACCAATATTGAGGCAGGCCCCTTTGAAACAGTCTCGAAACGTCCGTCAGGAAAACGCCGTATAATTCCGCCTAACTCTATGTCACTAAAATAAATTGAGCCATCGGCGGCCATGGACATACCGGCATTAAATGGACCAGGACCCAAGGGTTCAATCGCCTTAGATAGGGTGGTATCAGAAACATTGAAATCGTTCAGCAAAGTTGTCCTAATACGCATTAAGACAGGGCCACCACTGGGCTGGAAATAAAAGTACTTACCATCAACGGAAAGCTCAACAGGGTTCACGCTCATATTCCCATTGGGTAGCTGACCATGGGAATTGAGATATGGAACGCCATTTACTGTTAATTTTAACCTGCGATTAGAACGCAACCTAGGATCGTCAGCTAGCACCCTCCTTGCAACACCTGTGCGCAGGTTGATTACAATCAAAGCTCCAAGGCTAGAATCAGGAAGGTAGGCGTAACCTCCCCCGACCCGAACATCGTTAATAAACCCTCCTAGGGGCAAAACATCAGATCCGAGCCTGTAGACACGAACAATTTTGTTGCTAGCCAGATCAATTTGAACAAGCTTCGCCTTGCCAAGAATTGGCTTACCACCAATGCCCGCGGGGTCAACAACCCAAAGCTGATCCCTCGCATCAGAGACCACTGAATTTATACCTACAAACTGATCATCACCAGCACCACCAAAACTGTATTCATTCCATCGGCCACCAGGATAGGCACGAATAGATCCATCTGAAAGTATCTCGCCAACCGAAGGGGTGGTCGAATCAGAAGTAGCACGTGGCATACTAACGAAAATTCGTCCATTCTTAGAAACTGTGACACCATTCCATGGATAGGTAGGAGAAACTGCTACCACAGTTGCTTCGGGCACTAAGCTATCCGAGTTGGATTTAAAGTTAACTGATACACCTGCAACAGGATTAGCCTTGGGCGCGGACCTGGCTGGCAAAGCCGAGATCGGTAATGCCAGGGCCAAAACTAGGCTTAATCTGTGGAAATTCATAGTTTCAAATGTCTAAACGGTACAGCTTGGTTTCGCCCATAACATATGCTCCCCCTCCTGGAATCAGGGCGAAATTGCTTACGCCATTAGCTACTGGGATGACAGCCAAGGGATTACCATCCTTGTCAAAAATCTCCAGACCAGCACCTGTGCCTGTCCAAACTCTACCATATTCATCTACCTTTAAGCCATCGGGAATTCCCTTAGTGACCACACAGAAAGTAATCCTATCGGTAGCCAATGGCCCGTTTGGTGTCTGCAAAATTCGATACCTGTAAATAGTGCGCGGCAATACACTATTGCGTTGGCCATCGCCAGCAATAAATCCTGAATCGGTAACATATACATACTCCTGATCAAGGCTAAATGCAATACCATTTGGCTTGGAAAAACCATCCATCATCAGGCGTTGACGGCGACCAGCCTGATCAATTCGCCAGACCCAATTGCCGATGGTGGGCCTAGGCCTAAAACCCTGTTCGTAACCATACTGTGGATCAGTAAACCAAATTGATTGGTCATTTGCCTGAACCACATCATTAGGGCTATTGAACTGATAATCGGAAAAACCTGTTGTCAACAATTTGACCTGACCATTAGCAACATTAAACTCTGCTAAGCCTGCGGGCTTAGATTTGTCGCCCTGCATCGTAATCACAAGATTACCATTACTAAGACGAAAAGCCCCATTAGCCATAGGGATGGAATTAGTAAGACCAAGATCGACAGTTTTCAATGATTTTAAATCAAATATGGAAGCGATCACATACTGACTACCGTCTGAGCGGCGAAGACGATTCGATGTAAAGAAGAGTTGGTTTCGATCCGCCAATATCACAGGACCTTCATGGGCTAAAGGCTGGCTATAGGAGGCAAGAGCCTTCAACTGCCATTTAGCCAACGAATGCTCTGCTGCCCTAGCTACGCCCCAAAAAACAGTGCTGATAGCAAAAATTGCTGCCAAACTAAGAGCTTTCGGGCCGAATGGCAAGCAAGAAAACGATCTGGTATGCCTGGAAAGCATCACCGGATCTCGTCGCGTAGAAGGCGATGGCATTTCTGGAAAGACAACTCAATCTATTCTAGTCGGTTGAGTTTTTGCTAGCAACATAAGGATGTAAAGAGAAAAAGGATGGGGAGACAAAACCAGGCAAAGGAAACCTAACTAGGCCTGGTAACAGGATAGAACTCTGATTGATCTGGCAGAAACCTGGCAATCAGAATCAATAAATCGGGATCCTTTGCCAAATATTGAAATGTCATCGGGAGATGCTTTTGCCGTATCAATCCACTCACGCCAACCAACTGTTGCATCCCCAGATAGGGGGGGGGCGGGAACCTCAAAGTTAAGGGTTTGCCAATAGGCATTAACCATCAGATGCCAACAAAAACGTCTACAAATACTGATGATCGTAACTGCAAAAGAGTGGGATTCATCGGACCAATCCGGCTGATCTAATTTCACACCATGCCAACGGAGTTGGTTAAGTTGTATGAGGGAATTCAGGGTGTAGTCCTGATGGTCAGAAACAAAGTCTCTATGTTGACGAAAATCAATTAATAGGCTGACAAACCTTCCTAGGTCGGATGATGTTCCAGCATTAACCCAATCCATCCAACTGATGACTCCATCCTGGCAATAGGCGTTATTATTTCCTGATTGCGAACGACCAATTTCGTCGCCCATGCCAATCATGGGCGTACCATTAGCAAGTAGCAGTAATGTCAAGAAGTTACGCCTCTGCTGAAGACGTAGCCGCAAGACAGCGGGGTCGTCCGTGTAGCCTTCGGCGCCACAATTCCAACTAAAATTATCATTGCTGCCGTCACGATTAGACTCTAAATTAGACTCGTTGTGCTTAGTGTTATAGGAAACCAGATCCGACAAAGTAAAGCCATCGTGGCAGGTCACAAAATTCACACTGGATTCTGCGTCCCGATTTTCATACCCATAGATATCAGGACTGCCAATAAGCCTCTGGGCTACCGAACTAACAGTTCCCGAATCGCCGCGCAAAAAACGACGAACATCATCCCTAAATCGACCATTCCACTCCTGCCAATTATCAGTAACAAAGGTGCCTACTTGATAAAGGCCGGCCGCATCCCAAGCCTCAGCAATCAGCTTAGTTCCAGCTAAAACAGGATCAGTATCAATGTCCCATAGGATAGGGGGCAAAGCAGAGGGCGCTCCAGTTTCATCCCTAGAGAGAACAGAGGCCAGATCAAACCTAAAACCATCAACATGCATGTGCTCAACCCAATAGCGAAGGCTGTGGCGAATCAAGCGCCTCACTACCGGATTATTAGCATTAAGGGTATTAAAGCAACCGGTGTAATCCGCATATCCAGCTCCCCCATCCTTAAGCAAGTAATAGTCAGAATTGGCAAGGCCCCGGTAGCAAAATGTTGGGCCATCTGCATCAGCCTCGGCCGTGTGGTTAAACACCACATCCAAAATCACCTCAATGCCAGCGCGGTGTAGCGCCTTTACGAGGGTACGGAACTCATCAAGGGGCGCCATCGGTCCCGAACCACTGGAGTAGCCATGGTGGGGAACAAAAAATGATATTGGCTGATAACCCCAGTAATTCGGCAGACCACCGGGGGCATCAAAGGGGTCAAACTGAAAGACCGGCAGCAATTCGACGGCCGTAACCCCAAGATCCTGAAGATAGGGAATTTTCTCAATTAAACCTAAATAGGTCCCAGCATTTGGAGCCTCAACGCCAGAACTTGGGTCTGCTGTAAAACCCTTCACATGGAGCTCATAAATAACACTATCCCGGCTGGGGCGTCGCAGCGGTTGATCCCCTTCCCAATTGTAGGCATCAGGATCGACAACCACACTTTTCATGGAGCGATCAACCGGTTGGTTGGCTGTTCGGCAATAATTTGCGGGCATCACCAGGGCAAGTCCATAGGGATCTAGGAGCAGATTGTTTGCATCAAAGAGCAAACCCCGATCGGGTTCGTAAGGGCCCTCCACCCGGTAGCCGTAAACTTGCCCGGGCGAAAGACCCGCCACAAAGCAATGCCAATAATGGAAAGTGCGATATTGCTCGCCCTCCAGCCGATACACCTGGCTGGGCCCAACTGCATCGGGGCTGTCAAACAGGCAAAGTTCAACGGCCGTTGCATCCTTTGAGTAAATACTGAAGTTCACTCCGCCTGATAAAGGAGTGGCACCTAGGGGCGAACTGGAACCAGGGGCAAGGGGGGCAAACGCCATGACTAGGAAATGGGAAAGCAAAAAACCGGTCGTAGCTGCATCATGGCCGAAAAACCCATTTGGGGTTGCAAACAAAACAGTTCAGAACTGAAATACCGGCCTAAGTTGGCGGGAATTGAAAAATCCCAGTGGAATTCAACGTTGTAGAAATTTTGGTGCCATCGGTACCCTCTGACCTAGGCCAGGTAGCACTTCTGGTATTGCGGGTATTTACGGGGATCTGCTTTATCCGCCACGGCTGGCCGAAGTTGCGCAATCTGAAAACCTGGTCGACGGCGATGAAAACGCCTGCCTGGCTCTGCTTCCTATCAGCTTTCTCAATGTGGGGTGCAGGCATAGCCCTAATTCCTGGATTCCTATCGCCTCTACCCGCAATCGCCATTTTTGTGTCGATGGCCTACGCAATGGTGCTCGAAATATTTGCGGGCACACCATTCATCGCACCCGATCCCTACCAAATTCCCGAAGGCGACTACGCAGGGCCCATGGGAGTGGGCGAGCCTCCCAGCTGGGAAAAAGCAGCTATGTATGTGGTGATGTGTCTGGTGCTAGCCACATGTGGAGGCGGCCTCTTTTCGGTAGACAACCTCCTAATCGCAGACCTAGTTACAAGCCTGTTGGGCTGAAGTTATATAGTTCTACAATCTAGCCAACAGATGATCCCCAACACGCAGGGCGTTGGCGATGGCGGTAAGGGATGGGTTGACCGCGCCAATTGTGGGCATGAAACTGGTATCTACAACGTA
>NZ_JAGQBV010000007.1:0-61322 GCF_024345815.1 Cyanobium sp. HWJ4-Hawea
CTGCTGAAAACCAGGTTGCGGCAGCCGTGGGCCTCCATCGCCGCCAGCAGGCTGCGGGAGCCCGCCAGGTTCACATCCCAGTAGCGCAGGGGGTGGGCCACCGATTCCCCCACGGCCTTGAGTCCGGCGAAGTGGATCACCGCCTCGATGCCGCTGCCGCCGGGAGTTGCGCTGCCAGAAGTTGCGCCAAAGGCCCGATTGAGGTCAGCCTCGCTGCGGATATCGCCCTCAATGACCCGCAAACGCTCGCTTTCGGAGCCCAATCCGGCCAGCTCCAGCACCCGCCGGAGGCTCTCTGGGGAACTGTTGGCGAAGTTGTCGAGCACCACCAGGCTGTGGCCGGCCTCCAGCAGCACCAGGCAGGTGTGGCTGCCGATGAAGCCGGCGCCACCGGTGATTAGGAGGTGGGCCATGGGCGAGGGAAAACCGCTTGGTAATAGTCTCTCCTGCAGAAGTTTTGGCGGGATTAGTTGTTGGGCAGCATCCGGACCATTTGTTGCATCGGAGCGGGCTACGTGGGCGGCCCCACGATGGCCGTAATCGCCGATCGCTGCCCCCATATCCAGGTGCAGGTGGTGGATCTCAACGCCGAGCGCATTGCCGCCTGGAATGATCCCGATCTTGCCAAGTTGCCGATCTATGAGCCCGGCCTGGATGCGGTGGTGGGCCGTTGTCGGGGCCGCAACCTGCATTTCTCCACCGAGGTGGATGCGGCGATCGCCGCCGCCGACATGGTGTTCCTTTCGGTGAACACACCCACCAAAACCAAGGGCTTGGGGGCCGGCCAGGCCAGCGACCTCAAGTGGGTGGAGGCCTCCGCCCGCCAGGTGGCAGCCCATGCCCAGGGCCACACGGTGGTGGTGGAGAAAAGCACCCTGCCCGTGCGCACGGCCGCGGCGGTTAAGGCAATCCTCGATGCGGGCCCAGAAGGTAAAAGTTTTTCGGTGCTCTCCAATCCGGAGTTTTTGGCCGAAGGCACCGCCATTGCCGATCTCGATGCGCCCGACCGGGTGTTGATCGGTGGCGATGACCCCGCCGCCATTGAGGCCTTGGCCGCCATCTATGGCCATTGGGTGGCGCCCGAAAAGATCCTGCGCACCAATCTCTGGAGTTCGGAGCTCTCCAAGCTCACCGCCAATGCCTTCTTGGCCCAGCGGATCAGCTCGATCAACGGCATTGCCGCCTTATGTGAGGCCACGGGCGCCGATGTGTCGGAGGTGGCCAGGGCAATAGGCGCAGACAGCCGCATTGGCCCCAAGTTTTTGCAGGCTGGCCCTGGTTTTGGTGGCAGCTGCTTCCAGAAAGACATCCTCAATTTGGTTTATCTGTGCCGGCACTACGGCCTTGAGGAGGTGGCGGCCTACTGGGAGCAGGTGGTGGCGCTGAACATTTGGCAGCAGCAGCGGATTGCCCGGCTGGTGGTCAACAAGCTTTTTGGCACCGTCAGCGGCAAGCGTCTGGCGGTGTTGGGCTTCGCCTTTAAGGCCGATACCAACGACACCCGGGAATCGCCTGCGATTCGCATTTGCCGAGACCTGCTCGAGGAGGGGGCCCGCCTGGCGATCGTCGATCCGAAGGTGAAGCCCGTCGCAGTCGCCAGGGATCTGGGCCAGGCCCCCGGCGACTGCGACGGGGGTTGGCAGATGGTGGATTCGGCTTTGGAGGCCGCAGCTGGGGCAGATGCGGTGTTGTTGCTCACCGAATGGGCGGAGTTTGGGTCCCTCGATTGGAAGGCGATCGCTTCGGTGATGCGCCAACCCGCCTGGTTGTTTGATGCCCGGGCAAAGGCTGATGCGGCTGGTGCCAAGGCGGCGGGCCTAAACGTTTGGACCGTGGGGGAGGGTTAAGCCATGCCCGCCTCCCTTACCCGCAACCTGATCACCGGCGGTGCCGGCTTTGTGGGCTCGCACCTGGTGGACCGGCTGATGGAAGCCGGTGAGGAGGTGATCTGCCTCGACAACTACTTCACCGGCCGCAAGGAAAACATTGCCCAGTGGATCGGCCACCCCCGCTTTGAGCTGATCCGCCACGACGTGACCGAGCCGATCAAGCTCGAGGTCGACCGGATTTGGCACCTGGCCTGCCCGGCTTCGCCGGTGCACTATCAGTTCAACCCGATCAAAACGGCCAAAACCAGCTTCCTTGGCACCTACAACATGCTGGGCCTGGCCCGGCGGGTGGGGGCCCGGCTGCTGCTGGCCAGCACCAGTGAGGTCTATGGCGATCCGGAGGTGCATCCCCAGCCCGAGAGCTACCGGGGCTGCGTTAACACCATCGGCATCCGCAGCTGCTACGACGAGGGCAAGCGCATCGCCGAAACCCTTTGCTTCGATTACCGGCGCATGCATGGCACCGAGATCCGGGTGGCGCGGATCTTCAATACCTATGGGCCCAGGATGCTGCCCGACGACGGCCGGGTGGTGAGCAACTTCATCGTGCAGGCGTTGCGCGGCGAACCCCTCACCCTCTACGGCGACGGCAGTCAAACCCGCAGTTTTTGCTATGTGGACGATCTGGTGGAGGGCCTAATCCGCTTGATGAATGGCGAGCACACCGGCCCGATCAACATCGGCAATCCAGCTGAATTCACGATCAAGCAGCTTGCTGAGCTGGTGCGTGATCGCATCAATCCGAGCTTGGCACTTGTGCATCGGCCGCTGCCGCAGGACGATCCCCTGCAGCGCCAACCTGTGATCGATCTGGCCCAACGGGAGCTGGGCTGGCAGCCCACGGTGCCGCTGGAGCAGGGTCTTGAGCCCACGATGGCCTATTTTCGTGGGTTGCTTTCAGCATGAGCGGCTTGTTCCCAAGACGTGATGTTCTGAGCAGCCAGATCAAACGAATCTTGAGTGGTGGATAGGGTAGACATATGGTCAGTGTTGCCGCCCAGCCTTTTGTTGCTCCGGCCATTCCTTGGTTGGCAGCCATCCCCTTGGCCCAGGACATTGAGCTGGGGCCTGGTCTTGATGCATCAACCCTGCGGGAGCGGCTCCAGGGTCTCTGCCAGCAAGCCAATGTCCACGCCGTTGTGGCCTTTGGATCAAGGGCCCGGGGAGACGCTGAACCTGATTCCGATTTGGATCTGGCTGTGATTTGCCACGAACCCAGCCTGTCTCCCGAACTCAAAACAGAGCGCTCGCACGCTTTTCGACTGCTGCTTGGCCCCTTGAATTGCGGCGTTGATTTGGTGGTGATCGGAGCCCATGATGCTGGGCGGATGGCCGCCTCCCGCTGGCATGTGATGGGCGATGTGGCGCGGGAGGGGCAGGTGCTCTATGTCGCCGGCTGAAGATGCAAAGCTGCTGCTGCGCATTGTGCGCAGGCACCTGTTGGCGATGCAGCTCAATCTTGATCCCAGCTACCCAGAGGAGGAGTGGGGTTTTCAAGCCCAGCAGGCCCTTGAAAAATTGCTGAAGGCGAAGCTGGTGCTCAGTAACCTTGCCCCCAAACGCAGCCATGAGTTGGCCCTGCTGGCTGAGCAAGCTGGAGAGGAGTTGCCAAATGTGCTTCTCAAGCTGCAGGTTTTTGCCGTGGAGGCGCGCTACGAGGAGGGTCCTTTTGCCTTGCCGGCAGATCGCGAGAGTCTCCTGGCTGATTTCGTGGCGAGGCTGGATGCTCTGGAGACAGCCATTCATGACCAGGGCGAAGCTATCCAATGACAACTCTCGTAACGGGTGCCGCGGGCTTCATCGGCGCGGCCGTTTGCGAGCAGCTCCTGGCCCGTGGCGAACGGGTGGTGGGCCTCGACAACCTCAACAGCTACTACGACCCTGCCCTGAAACAGGCGCGGCTTGATCGGCTGCAGCTCAGCTTTGACCAAGGCAATTGGCAGTTACAGCGCCTGGATTTGGCCGATGGCGCCGCCATTGCAGAACTGTTTGCCGCCGAAAAGCCCCGGGCGGTTGTGCACCTAGGGGCCCAGGCGGGTGTGCGCTACTCGCTTGAAAATCCCGCCGCCTACATCCAAAGCAACCTGGCGGGGCTTGGTTCCATCCTTGAGGGCTGCCGCCACCACGGCATCGGCCATTTGGTCTATGCCAGCAGCAGTTCGGTCTATGGGGGCAACAGGGCCATGCCCTTTGCCGAGCAGCAGCCGGTAAACCACCCTGTGAGCCTCTATGCGGCCACCAAGAAGGCCAATGAACTGATGGCCCACACCTACAGCCATCTCTATGGCCTGCCGGCCACGGGGCTGCGTTTTTTCACGGTGTACGGCCCCTGGGGCCGCCCTGACATGGCGCCGATGCTGTTTGCCAAGGCGATCCTGGCGGGCGAACCGATCAAGGTGTTTAACAACGGGGCCATGCGCCGCGATTTCACCTACATCGACGACATCGTCGCTGCCGTGATCCGCTGCCTCGACAAGCCAGCGACGGCCGATCCTGCTTTCGATGCCGCCGCACCTGATCCGGCCACCAGCTGGGCCCCCCATCGGGTTTTCAACATTGGCAACTCCCAGCCCGTTGAGCTGCTCCGCTTCATCGAGCTGCTGGAGCAGGCCCTGGGCCGGGAGGCCATCAAGGATTTTCAGCCGATGCAACCGGGCGATGTGGTGGCCACCGCCGCCGACACCTCCCTGCTCGAGGCCTGGGTGGGCTTCAGGCCCGCTACCCCGATTGAGCTTGGGGTGCGGCGCTTTGCAGATTGGTACCGGCATTTTTATGGCTAGATACCGAGCTAGCTACGCGGCAAACTGGGCAGATTGCTAACTGGTTGCCGTGCCCAGCCCCGCCTCCCCGCTCCAGTGCCTGCGGGGGATGGTGGATTTGCTGCCCGAGCAAACCGCCCACTGGCAGCTGATTGAGGCCAAGGCCCGCGACCATTTCCGCCGGGCCGCCATTTCTGAAATTCGCACGCCCCTACTGGAGGTAACCGAGCTATTTTCCCGCGGTATTGGCGAGGCCACCGATGTGGTGGGCAAGGAGATGTACACCTTCCTCGACCGTGGTGAGCGCAGTTGCACCCTCAGGCCGGAGGGGACCGCTTCGGTGGTGCGGGCCGCGATTCAACACGGGCTATTAAGTCAGGGGGCCCAGCGGTTTTGGTATGGCGGGCCGATGTTTCGCTATGAACGGCCCCAGGCGGGCCGCCAGCGCCAGTTTCACCAGATCGGTGTGGAGTTGCTGGGTTTTGCCGATGTCCGCAGCGATGTTGAAGCAATTGCCGTGGCCTGGGATTTGCTCGCTGATCTGGGGGTGGGTGGCCTAGCCCTTGAGATCAATTCCCTGGGCAGCGGCGCCGATCGGGCCCGTTACCGCGAGCAATTGGTGGCCTGGCTCGGGGCCCGTGCCGACCAACTCGACCCGGATTCCCAGGCCCGCATCCACACCAATCCCCTGCGGGTGCTCGATTCCAAAAACCCCCAGACCCAGGCCCTTTTGGCCGATGCCCCGAGCCTGGCTGATGCCCTGGACCCAGAAAGCCAGGAGCGCTTTGCCCAGGTGCAGCGGGGCCTGGATGCCCTGGCCATTCCCTATCTGCTCAATCGCCGCCTGGTTCGGGGCCTCGACTACTACAGCCACACCGCCTTTGAGATCACCAGCAGCCAGTTGGGGGCCCAGGCCACCGTCTGCGGTGGCGGTCGCTATGACGGCCTCGTGGAACAGTTGGGTGGGCCGGTTACGCCTGCCTTTGGTTGGGCCCTGGGCATGGAGCGCCTCGCCCTGCTGCTGGCCCAGGCAGGAGGGCTGGAGGAGGAAGGGCCGGCGCCCCTGGATCTCTATGTGGTCAACCGCGGTGGGGCGGCCGAGGCGATGGCGTTGCCCCTGGCCCGCCAATGCCGGGCGGCTGGCCTGGCAGTGGAGATCGATGCCAGTGGTTCGGCCTTTGGCAAGCAGTTCAAGCGGGCCGACCGTTCCGGTGCCCGCTGGGCCCTGGTGATTGGTGAAGAGGAGGCCCTCGATGGGGTGGTGGTGCTCAAGGATTTGCGCCAGGCCGGCGCTAGCGATCAAAGGCTGACGCCACAGGACCTGTCCACTTGGGCCCGCACCCAAGGGTTGGGCAGCTGTTAACTGCCTTCGTTGGTTCGTCTGGAGTTACGCGCCGCTTCGATGGGTGATCCGTCGCTTGCCATCATTGCCGGTTCCGGGGTAATGCCACGGATGCTCTCGGAGGCCCTCACCAGGGCTGGACGGGAGCACCTGGTGTGTTTCCCCCAGGGCCTGGAGGTGGAAATTGAAGGTGCAGAGCCCTTCTATTTCGAGCGCTCGATTTCCTTTTTCAAATCCCTGGAGAAGCGCGGCATCCAGCAGGTGGTGATGGTGGGCAAGTTCCACCGGCCCAAATCCCTAAATGTGCTGCGATTTGAGGCCCCAACCTTGATGGCGGCACCCCGGATCCTGGCCTCCCTGCGCAGTGGAGACGACGCGGCCCTGCGGGCCTTGGCCCAGATCATTGAGGAATTGGGCCTCCAGGTGGTGGGCATAGAAGAGGTGGCCCCCAATCTGCTCACCCAGCCTGGCCTCTATGCCGGCCGGGTACCCACCGAGGCCGAGCGGGCTGATGTGGAGCGGGCGGCCTACATCGTTGAAGCCATCTCCGCTGTGGATGTGGGCCAGGGGGCCGTGGTGGCTGCGGGCCTTTGTTTAGCCACCGAGGCCCTGCCAGGCACCGACGCCATGCTCGATTGGATCTCCGCCATCCGCCCCCAGTTGCCGGATGCGGTGGGATCTGGGGTGCTTTACAAGGGCCCGAAGCTGCACCAGGACCGGCGCATGGACCTGCCTGGGATTGGCCCGATCACGGTGGCCAAAGCCGCCGCAGCAGGCCTCACCGGCATCGCCTGGGAGGCCCGTGGTGCCCTTTTGCTGGATGCGGAGCGAACCATGGCCGATGCGGAGCGGTTGGGGTTGTTTCTCTGGTCGCGGGAACCGCTGAGGCGTTAATCCTTCAGGCGCTAGAGCCCCCAAAGCACTCCTGGCCTAGCTGCCGGCCCTCTCCAACACGCCCTTGCTGCTGGGCACTGCTCCTGCCCGGCGGGGGTCCAATTCCACGGCCAGCCGCAGGGCCCGGGCGAAGGCCTTGAAGCAGGCCTCCACGATGTGGTGCGAATTCACCCCATCGAGCTGGCGGATGTGCAAGGTAAGGCCGGCATTGTTGGCCACGGCGGCAAAAAACTCCTTGACCAGTTCGGTGTCGTAGCTGCCGATCTTTTGGGCAGGAATCTGCAGGCCATAGCTCAGGTGGGGCCGGCCGGAGCAATCCAGGGCCACCTGCACTAGGGCCTCATCGAGGGGCGCCACGAAATGGCCGAAGCGGTGGATGCCGCGCCGTTCCGCCAGGGCTTGGGCCAGTGCCTGACCCACGGCAATACCCACGTCTTCGTTGGTGTGGTGGTCGTCGATGTGGGTGTCACCCTTGGCGCTGATCTCCAGGTCCAGCAGGCCATGGCTGGCGATCTGATGGAGCATGTGATCGAGAAACGGCACTCCCGTACCCACCTGGCAAAGGCCGCTGCCATCGAGGTTGAGTTTTACGCGTACTTCGGTTTCGCCGGTGACGCGGTGTATTTCGCCGGTACGCATGCTCAAGCGGTGGCAGATCCTTCAAGCATCATGCCGCGGGTATTCTGCCTAGTCGCGCCAGCGCTTCAGTAAGCCCCCGTAGGCATCTATGCGCCGATCCCTCAGGAAAGGCCACCAGCGACGCACGTTTTCGCTGCGCTCCAGGTCCAGATCCACCAGCAGCACGCTTTCCTCTCCTATCGCCGCCTGGGCCAGCAGTTCGCCCTGGGGGCCGGCGGCAAAGCTGCTGCCCCAAAATTGGCAGTCCTGTTCGCTGCCGCAGCGGTTTACCGCCAGCACCGGCAGACCATTGGTAATGGCATGGCTGCGTTGCACCGTGATCCAGGCCTCCCGCTGGCGGGCCCGTTCCTCAGCGTCGTCGCCTTGGCTCCAGCCAATGGCCGTGGGATAGAGGAGTAAATCGGCGCCGGCCAGGGCCATCAGGCGGGCTGCCTCTGGATACCACTGGTCCCAGCAAATCAATACCCCGAGCTTGCCCACGCTGGTGACAATTGGTTCAAAACCTTGATCGCCTGGGGCGAAATAGAACTTTTCGTGGAAGCCCGGATCATCGGGGATGTGCATCTTGCGATAGGTGCCGGCAATGGAGCCATCCCGCTCAATTACGACTGCCGTGTTGTGGGACAAACCGGGTGCCCTTCTCTCAAACAGGCTGATCACCAGCACTATTCCAAGCTCCTGGGCCAAAGCTCCGAAAAGCGTGGTGGAGGGGCCGGGAATTGTTTCTGCCAGGTCGTGGCGCTCGACCAGTTCCTGCTGGCAGAAGTAGGCGCTGGTATGCAGCTCCTGGCAGAGCACCAGCTGGGCCCCCTGGCTGGCGGCTGTGCGGATGGTCCGGCAGGTGGCCGCAACCATTTCCTTGCGATTGCCTACCCAGGCCTGCTGGATCAGGGCAGCCCGCAATTTTGTCGCCCGTAGCTGGTTCACGGCAGTTCTGTTCATTGGTAAACAGCCGCAGGAATCTGCATCGTGGCGCAATGCAGGGAGCCGTGCTGCAGCAGCAGGGCCGAGCAGTCGACGGCTTCGATCGTGTGGGCGGGGAAAGCTTTTGCCAGGGCCGTTTGGGCCGCCAGATCCCTGGGGGGATCGCCGTAGCTGGGCACCAGTACCGCCCCATTGAGGATCAGGAAATTGGCGTAGGTGGCCGGCAGCTTGCGGCCATCGTCTGGGGCGAAGCGGGCCCGGGGCCAGGGCAGGGGAATCAGCCGGTAGGGCTCGCCATCGGCGGTGCGCAGAGCCTGCAGCTCTGCCTCCAGGAGCTTCAGCGACGCCGCCTGGGGGTCGCTGGGATCGTCGCAAGCCACGTAGGCCAAGGTGCCCGGACTGCAGAAGCGCACCAGGGTGTCGATGTGGGCGTCGGTGTCATCGCCAGAAAGTTGGCCATGGCCCAGCCAGATCACCCTTTCGACGCCCAGGTGGCTGATCAGGGCGGCTTCTATCTCCGCCTGGCTCAGCTGGGGATTGCGCTCGGGCGAAAGCAGGCAGGTGCTGGTGGTGAGCAGGGTGCCTTTGCCATCCGATTCGATGCTGCCCCCCTCCAGCACCATCTCCACCGCCTCCAGCGGGGCCCCGCCGAAGGCGCCCCCACGCCAGGCAGCCGCGGTGGCCTGGTTGTCGCCATCGGCCTGGTATTTGCCGCCCCAGCCGTTAAAGCGAAAGTCCAGCAGTAGGGGAGTTTCGGTTTCGCTGCCCAGCTGCTGCAGCACCGTGATTGGTCCGTAATCGCGGCTCCAGGTGTCCTGGGCGGGGCTTGAGCACACCCTCAGCCGATCTTTGCCCAGGTGGGCCAACTCTTGGGCGTTGGCCTCGGCTGTGGCGCTGAGTAGCAAAAGTGGCGCATGCCGCATTACCGCTGCGCAGAGCTCCATGTAGCAGGCCCGCACCTCTTTGAGATAGGGCGCCCAGTCGCCATCGGCCCGGGGCCAGGCCATCAGGACAGCCCCAACCGGCTCCCATTCGGCCGGAAGCCGCCTAGGGCAAATGGCGCTTGGCAGGGTGTTCACATCCCCGTGATGCAGTAGCCCGCATCCACATAGATCACCTGGCCGGTGATGCCTGAGGCCAGGGGGCTGGCCAGGAAGGCGGCGGTGGAGCCCACCTCCTCCTGGGTGACGGTGCGACCCAGGGGGGCTTTTGCTTCCACGTTGTGTATCATGTCGAGGATGCCGCCGATGGCACTGCTGGCCAGGGTGCGGATCGGGCCGGCGCTGATCGCATTTACCCGCACCTGCTTTTCGGGGCCCAGCTCAGCGGCCAAGTAGCGCACCGAAGCCTCAAGGGCGGCCTTGGCCACACCCATCACGTTGTAGTTGGGGATGGCGCGTTCAGCACCCAGGTAGCTGAGGGTGATCACGCTGGCCCCATCGTTGAACAGGGGCTTGGCGTAGCGGCAAAGGGGGGCAAGGGAATAGGCACTCACCTCCAGGGCCCGGGCAAAGCCTTCAGGGCTGATGGAGGAATAATCCCCAACCAGCTCCTCCTTGCCAGCGAAGGCCAGGCAATGCACCAGCACATCGATCGAACCCCACTGCTTTTTCACCTGTTCAAAGACCGCCTCGATCTGGGCTGGCTCCTGCACATTTAGGGGTTCGAACAGGGTCGGAGCTAGGGGGGCGGTCAGTTCACGCACCTTGCCTTCGAAGCGGCCCTTCTCATCGGGCAGATAGGTGACGCCCAACTCGGCGCCGGCGGCATGCAGCTGCTGGGCGATGCCCCAGGCGATCGACTTGTTGTTGGCGATGCCTGTGACCAGGGCCTTCTTGCCGCGCAGATCGAGAAGCATGAATGGGCGGGACCCAGCCGGGCCAATGAGCAATCTGCAGATTCTGGCCCACCCGCTTGCAGGGGGATTTAAGTTCACCGCCATGCAAGTGCCTCCGTTCAGTCTCAGCGAGCAAATCAGTGAGCTGGGTGAAGCCCTCGATCAGGCCGTGCTGCAGGTGCTGCGCAGCGGTCAATACATCGGTGGGGCAACGATCGCCCAATTTGAAACCGACTTCGCCGCCATTACCCAGGTCGCCCATGCGATTGGCTGCAATAGCGGCACCGACGCCCTGATCCTGGCCCTGAGGGCCCTGGGCATCGGCCCGGGTGATGAAGTAATCACGGCCTCCTTCAGCTTCTTTGCCACGGCAGAAGCGATCAGTGCCGTAGGTGCCAGGCCCGTCTTTGTGGATGTGGAGGAAAGCAGCTATTTGATCGATCTCGACCAGCTGGAAGCGGCCATTACCCCTGCCACCAAGGCCCTAATTCCGGTCCATTTATTTGGTCGCCCCGTCGACATGGAACGGGTTTGTGCCCTTGCCGAGCGCCATGGCCTCAAGGTGGTCGAAGACTGCGCCCAGGCCAGTGGCGCCAGCTGGGCTGGCCGGCCCGTTGGCAGCTGGGGGGATGTCGGCTGCTTCAGTTTTTTCCCCACCAAAAATCTTGGTGCTGCGGGGGATGGTGGGGCTGTCACCTGCCGCGATGGCCAGCTCGCCCAGACCATTCGCGAGTTGGCCGTCCATGGCATGCCCAGGCGTTACCTGCATACGGCCCTCGGCTACAACAGCCGCCTCGACGCCATGCAGGCGGCCGTGCTCAACGTCAAGTTGCCCCACCTGGGCCGCTGGGTGGCCCGCCGCCAGGCCATTGCGGCCACCTACCGCAGCCAATTGACCGAGTTGGTGGGGGTGCAGTTGCCTGAGCAGGGCCCGACCGGCCACAGCTGGAACCAATTTGTGGTGCGGGTACCTGGCTGTCCAGCGGCAGCCAAGGCCTGTGCATCCGCCCTTAACGCCGGTGCAACCGGGCCAGCCCCCTGCATCCCCTCTGCCGATAGCGCCAGCTTCGGGCTGCCGGAGGCCTGCTGCCGCGATTGGCTTAAACAGCAGCTCCAGGACGCTGGGGTAAGCACGATCATTTATTACCCCATCCCGATCCATCTGCAGCCCGCCTACGCCGATCTGGGCTACGGGTCCGGCTCCCTGCCCGTCACCGAGCGTCTATGTGCCGAGGTGTTGAGCCTGCCGATCTTCCCGGAACTCAGCAGCGCCCAGCAGCAACAGGTGATTGCCGTGCTTCAACAGCTGACGGCTCAGGCTTTGATCGTGGCGTAGAGCGCCTTGAAATGGGCCTGCTGATGCTTGTGGCTCACGATTAGGGCCGGATAGCTGCCCCGCTCCAGGGGCGCTATCTCCCCGGAAATCAGGGAGGCCGTATCGACCTTGGCCAATTCCGGGAGCCAGGTGCGGATATAGGTGGCCTCGGGGTCGAATTTGGCGGCCTGGGTGGCGGGGTTGAAAATTCGCAGGGGCTTGGGATCCATGCCGCTACTGGCACTCCACTGCCAGCCGCCGTTGTTGGCGGCCAGATCCCCATCCACCAGGTGCTCCATGAAGGTTGCCTCCCCCAGCTGCCAGTCGCAGATCAGGTCTTTGACCAGGTAGGAGGCCACGATCATTCGGCAACGGTTGTGCATCCAGCCGCTCTCGAGCAGTTGGCGCATCGCCGCATCAATGATCGGCATGCCAGTGCGCCCCTCCTGCCAGGCCGCCAGCCGCGCTTGATCGTTTTCCCAGGGGAATTGGCGCCATTGGGCCCGGTAGGGACCATCGGCGAGCTCAGGGAAGTGGAAGAGGGCCTGCTGGTAAAACTCGCGCCAGGCCAGCTCCTGCTCCCAAACCTCAATCGAATGGAGGGCCTCTGCGCCGCCGCCCAGGGCCTCCACCGCCAGGCGTGACTCCTGGGCCGCTGACCAGGCCTGGCGCGGACTAAGGGTGCCGAAATTGAGGGCCGCACTGAGGCCGGAGGTGCCCGCTTCCGAGGGGATATTGCGACCCGGTTCGTAGCCGAGCAGGGCGGCCGAGCGACCTCTGCCAGTGGCGCCACCAAGGCTGAAGGTCTGCAATTGCTCCTGGGCGGCCCCCTCTCCGGGGCGGCAGGGGCAGATCTCCATCCCCCTAAAGCCATGGTTCAGCTCCGGGCCCACCAGGGGTAGGGCCGATAGGGTTTCGGTAGCCAAGTCGGTCGGTAGGTCCTGCAGTCCTGCCGGTGCCGGCAGGGGATTGAGGCCCCCCTGGGCAGTCAGTTGTTCCACCTGGCCGCGCCAGTTGCGCAGGAAGGGGCCATAAACCCGATAGGGATCACCGCCGCCGGTTTTCAGCTGCTCCGGTGCCACCAGCAGTTGATCCCAGTCGACGAGCACCCTGCGGCCATCTGCCTGAACAGCTGCCGCCACCCTGCGATCCCGCTCGCGCCCGTAGGGTTCGCCATCCCGATTCCAGGCGACCACTGACGCTCCGATCGCCTGGACCAATTGGGGCACCAAGGCCGTGGGGTCACCCCGCAGGATCACCAGGCGACTGCCGGCCAACCGCCAGCTGCGCTCCAGTTCCTTGAGGCTCTCGCTTAAAAACCAGAGCCGCGCCGGTGCCATGGGGGGCTGGCCTGCTGCGGGCTCGAGGACGGCCGGATCCAGCACAAAAACGCCCGTAACAGCGTGCGTTGCCATGGCCGCGGCGGCTAGTCCCAGGTTGTCGCTTAGCCGCAGGTCGCGGCGGTGCCAGAACAGCCAGCGCTCAGCAGCCATTAGATCCCCAGCAATTGTTTGGCCCGCAGCCAGGCGGTCACGCTTTTGCCATCGAGATATTCAGTGCCACTGGCCAGCACCGCATCCAGCTGGGCCGGCTCCATCAGCAGCACTTCCAGGTCTTCGTCGTCATCGCCCGGGGGACGGTCGCTCAGCAGGGAAAGCTCCCTGGCCAAAAACAGATGGATCACCTCATCGGAATAGCCGGGGCAAGGGAGCATGGCGCCCAGGGGGTCCCAGCGGCTGGCGCTGTAGCCGGCTTCTTCCTGCAGTTCGCGCTGCATGGTGCTCAGGGGTGTTTCACCCGGATCCAGGGTGCCGGCGGGAAATTCCAGGAGGCGCGCGGCCACGGCAAAGCGGTATTGGCGTAGCAACACCAAGCGGCCGTCGTCGAGCACGGGTACGGCTAGGGAAGCCCCTGGGTGGCGAATCAGGCCAAAGCTGCCCTCTACCCCCATCGGCAGCTCAACCCGGTTCACTTCGAAGCGCAGTTTGCGGGCCTCGAGGCTGGCCGTGGTTTCGATCAGGCGCGCGGGCTCGGGGGCAGGTAGGGGCGCCATCGGGGCAGCTCAGCGATCAGGCCAGCATGGCCTATGCAGGCCAGCATGGCCTATGCAGGCCAGCCGGGTGCGGCGGGCAGCCGTTCGGGCGGCGCCTCGGCCAGCTGGGGCAGCAACTTCTCCAGTAAGGCAGCGCAATCCAGCCCCGGGGCTTTGGGGTCCTGCCCAGGTGGGACAAGCTCTGGCGCGATTGCGGCCATGGGCGCCAGCACAAAGGAGCGCTCCAGCAGGCGTGGGTGGGGGAGCTGCAGCTCTGGCCCTTCAACCTGTGTGGCGCCGCACCAGAGCAGGTCGAGATCAAGGTGGCGTGGTCCCCAGCGCTCGAGGCGCTGGCGGCCAAAGCGCGTCTCCAGGGCCTGCAATAGCTGGAGCAGTTCCAGGGGATCAAGGGGCGGCAGCGGCGGACCCAGCAGCAGCACCGCATTGAGATAGGGCGGCTGACCGGCCGGTCCCCCCACCGGCTCGGTGCGAAACAACGGCGACCAGTGGTAGCCAATCGGTTTAGGGGCTTGGGCCTCCAGCATCTCCACCAGCAGCGGCCGCAGCGCCGCCAGGGTGGCGAAGGGATCGGCCAGGTTGGCGCCGAGGGCGATGGCGATCGTGTCTGCGGCCTGGCTGGGCAGCCTCATCGACGGAGCTCCTCGATCAAGGGATCGGCGAGACTGCCACCATATTGAGGCTCCCTACCGGTCTCCATGGTCGCCAGCGCCCCCAGCACTTCCGGCTCCAGCGAGGCGGCGGCAGCCGCGGCCCGCGCCTTCCCACTGGCGGCGATCACTGGCCACGGCACTCTCAAGCTGGCCCTGCTGCTGGCCGCCGTGGACCCGGGCCTGGGCGGCGTGGTGATTGCCGGCGGTCGGGGCACGGGTAAATCAGTGCTGGCCCGCGCCCTGCACGCCCTGTTGCCGCCAATCGATGTGCTCGATCTCGGCTCGGCGGCCACGGGGCTCAACCTTGACCCGAGTCGCCCGGATGAATGGGGCGCGGATGAATGGGGTGCCGAGGGCCTGAATGGCAGTGACCCGCCCACCAAGGTGATTCCTGCCCCGTTTGTGCAGGTGCCGCTCGGCATCACCGAAGACCGGCTGCTGGGCTCGGTCGATGTGGCCGCATCCCTCGCCAGTGGCGCGGCTGTGTTTCTGCCCGGCCTGCTGGCGGAGGCGCACCGGGGCGTGCTCTACATCGATGAACTGAACCTGCTCGATGACGGCATCACCAACTTGCTGCTGGCAGCGGTAGGTAGCGGTGAAAATCGAATTGAGCGGGAGGGCCTCAGCCTTAGCCACCCCTGCCGCTGCCTGTTGATCGCCACCTTCAACCCCGAGGAGGGGGCGGTGCGCGATCACCTGCTCGATCGCTTTGCCATCTGCCTCTCGGCCAACCAGGTGCTGGAGCTCAAGCAACGGGTGGAGATCAGCCGCAGCGCCATTGAACACGCCGAAAGCAGCGACAGCTTCCGCGCCCGCTGGCAGGAGGAAACCGATGCCCTGGCCACCCAGCTTCTGCTGGCTCGCCAATGGCTCCCAGACGTGCAAATAAGCCGCGAGCAGATCACCTATCTGGTGACGGAGGCCCTGCGCGGCGGGGTAGAAGGCCACCGCAGTGAGCTCTATGCGGTGCGCGTTGCCCGGGCCCATGCGGCCCTCAGTGGCCGCGACCGGGTCGAGGCAGACGACCTGCAGGTGGCAGTGCGTCTGGTGATTGCGCCGCGGGCGTTGCAGCTGCCGCCCCCCGATCCCGACCAGCCCCTGGGGCCACCACCCCCGCCCCCACCCCAGGGGGAGCAGCCCCCGGAGCAGCCGGAGCCGCCCGAAAACGAGCAGGAGCCCGAGGAGCCCGAAAACGAGCCAGAAGACCAGGAAGACGACACCCCGGAGGACCAGGCTCCGCCGCAAATCCCCGAGGAGTTTTTGCTTGATCCCGAGGCGGTGGCCATCGACCCCGACCTGCTGCTGTTTTCAGCGGCCAGGGCTAAGACCGGTGGCAGCGGCAAGCGTTCGGTGGTGTTCAGCGACTCCCGCGGCCGCTATGTGAAGCCGATGTTGCCCCGCGGGCCCGTCAGGCGCATCGCCGTGGATGCCACCTTGAGGGCTGCAGCTCCCTATCAAAAGAGCCGCCGCGAGCAACAACCCCACCGCAAGGTGATTGTTGAAGATGGCGACCTGCGGGCCAAGCAATTGCAGCGCAAGGCTGGAGCCCTGGTGATCTTCCTGGTGGATGCCAGTGGCTCGATGGCCCTCAACCGCATGCAGAGCGCTAAGGGGGCCGTGATCCGGCTGCTTACCGAGGCCTACGAAAACCGAGATGAAGTTGCCCTGATTCCATTTCGAGGCGAACAGGCTGAAGTGCTGCTGCCGCCCACCCGCTCGATCACCGCCGCCCGCCGGCGCCTGGAGTCGATGCCCTGCGGTGGGGGCTCGCCGCTGGCCCATGGCCTCACCCAGGCGGCCCGGGTGGGGGCCAATGCCCTGGCCACCGGCGACCTGGGCCAGGTGGTGGTGGTGGCGATCACCGATGGCCGCGGCAACGTGCCGCTGGGCCGCTCCTTGGGCCAGCCCCAGCTGGAGGGGGAGGAGCCGGTGGATCTAAAGGAAGAGGTGAAGCAGGTGGCCAGCCGCTATCGCTCCCTCGGGATCAAGTTGCTGGTGATCGACACCGAGCGCAAGTTCATCGGCAGTGGGATGGGTAAGGACCTTGCCACGGCTGCCGGTGGGAAATACGTCCAGCTACCCAAGGCAAGTGATCAGGCCATCGCTGCCATTGTCATGGAGGCAATCAATAGGTTTTAACTTTACGCTCGGGATATAGCTCGTCAAAAAACTTGCCAAGGCCCACGGCCACGCTGCGTACCCCGTCCATGAATTTGGGGTCGTCGGTCAGTTTTTTCACATCCCCTCCCACCGCATTCCATTTGGCGCTGAGCTTTTCGGCGTTGCTCACGGTCTGCTGAAGATCTTTAACGGTTTTGGGGTTGTCAAGGGCCGCCAGCAGGTTGCGCAGGTGGGCGGTGCTGGCGTTGAGGTTGGTGATGGTTGGCTGGGCATGGTCAATAGATTTATCTAGCTTTTTGACCAAAACCTGGCCATCTTTGAGGAAACCGGAGGCATCTTGCGAGGTTTGCTCGAAGCTCGTGGTGAGCTTGGAAAACTTGCTTATCAGGTTGTCCTTATCCACCTCAGTGAGCATTTTGTGCATCAGGGCGGTAACTGTGCTCAGGCTTGCGGCCTCTAGGCCGACAATGCTGCTGCCATTGCAGAGCATCACCGCCTGGTTGCAGGTCTTCGAATAGGGGGCGGGGGCGTTTGGCGGCAGCAGGGGACCCGTGCTCACCAGGGAAACTTGGGAATCTCCCCCAAGTAGGGAGGCAGAACTGATCTCGGCGTAGGCCGGCTTGGCGAGGTGCAGGTCGGCTTTGCTGATCTCCAGATCAGCGATCACCGCTCCAGGGGTAACCCTGACTCGGCGCACATTGCCCACCTGAACGCCCCGGTAGGTCACGGCTGAGCGTTCGGCCAAGCCAGATGCTTGGGCAAAGCTGGCGCGCACTGTCCAATTACTGCGGTTTAGGGAAATGCCGCGCAACCAAAATGAAAGGCCAGCTGCGCTGGCCAAGGCGGCCAATAGCGAAAACCCGACAATTGCTTCTCGAACACTGCGCCGCATGGGTTAGAGCTCAGCTGGCTGCATCGGTCCGCTCAGGCTACCGCTCCTGAACTGCACCACATAGGGATCACTAGTGCTGCGGTAGTCGTCGAGGCTGCCATGCCAGCGAAAAAGGCCGTCGTAGAGCAAAACCACCTTTTCAGCGGTGCGCTCGATCGTGCTGTGCACGTGACTCACCACCACCGATGCGGCCTGGGCAACTTCGGTGGTGCGCACAATCAGATCCTCGATTCTGGTGCAGGCCACCGGATCTAGGCCGGCTGTGGGTTCATCAAAAAGGAGCAATGGCATTTGATCGGCTGCCTTGCGGGGATCTTCGATCAGGGCCCGGGCAAAACTCACCCGCTTTTGCATGCCGCCGCTGAGTTCGTTGGGCAGCTGGTCTTCGATGCCCGCCAGTCCCACCGCCTCCAGGGCTTGGGACACCCTTGCTCGAATCTCACGTTCGGGAAGGCTGCCGTCGCGATAAAGCAAAAACCCAACGTTCTCCAGCACGCTCAGGGAACCCAGCAGCGCCGGGTTTTGGAACACAAATCGCACATCCGCCGGGGTGCGTTGGTCGAGGCGCAGATATTTCTGCTCCTGGCCATGGAGCCGCAGGCTGCCGCTACTGGGCAGCATTAGGCCGGCCAGCAGCCGCAGCACGGTCGATTTGCCGGCCCCGGAAGGGCCGACCACCACTAGGCGCTCTCCGGCCTCGAGGCTCAGGTTGACGTTTTCAATCACCGTGCGGCGACCCCAGCGCACGCTGAGATCGCGCATCTCAGCAATCGGCTGCATGTTTGCCAGGGCTGGTTGACCGCACTAACAACCATCTTGCCGGGTTGGGGTGGGGGCTTGGCTAACCCTCCCTAAAGTTCGATTACTTAACGCAGCGTCCCTCCCCCGCCTTTGCCCCGTATTTCCAGGCATTTGTCTTTGCGGCGTTCTCGCCAACAGGACCTAATGAGCCGCTCGCGGCGGGCGGTTCGGTGGCTTCAACCCGGCTTGGTGGTTAAGCGTTGGCTGTTCACCTCGGGCCTGGGTCTGCTGCTGGCCTTACTGGGCGCGGCCGTTTGGGCTGATTTGCAGCCCATTTATTGGTCGCTCAACAGCATTAAGTGGCTGCTCCAGGAGGTCACCCGCGTAATGCCGAGGGGAATCACCGGCCCCCTGGTGCTGGTGGTTGGCGCAGCCCTGGTGATTTGGGGGCAAAGCCGCAGCTTCGGCTCGATTCAGCAGGCCCTAGCTCCCGATAAGGGCACGGCCTTGGTCGATGCCCTGGCGGCCCAGGGCCGGCTTAATCGCGGCCCCAACATCGTGGCAATTGGCGGTGGCACGGGCCTTTCCACCCTGTTGAGTGGCCTGAAGCGCTATAGCACCAACATCACCGCCATCGTCACCGTCGCCGATGACGGCGGCAGTAGCGGTGTTTTGCGGCGCGAGCTCGGGGTGCAGCCCCCTGGCGACATCCGCAACTGCCTGGCGGCCCTATCGCGGGAAGAGCCATTGCTCACCAAGCTTTTCCAATACCGCTTCCGTGCCGGTAGCGGTTTGGAGGGGCACAGTTTTGGCAACCTCTTTCTCTCCGCCCTTACGGCGATTACCGGCAGCCTCGAATCGGCGATTACCGCCAGTAGCCGGGTTTTGGCGGTTCAGGGCCAGGTGGTGCCCGCCACCAATGCCGATGTGCGTCTTTGGGCCGAGCTCGAAAACGGCGAACGGCTGGAGGGTGAATCCAAGATCGGTAAGGCCCATAGCCCAATCGTGCGTCTGGGCTGCACCCCAGAGCGGCCGCCGGCCCTGCCCCGGGCCCTCGAGGCAATTGCCAATGCCGATTTGATCGTGCTGGGCCCCGGCAGTCTCTACACCTCCCTGCTGCCAAATCTGTTGGTGCCGGAGTTGGTGGCAGCGATCAGCCGCAGCAAGGCGCCCCGGCTTTACATCTGCAACCTGATGACCCAACCGGGGGAGACCGATGGCCTGGATGTGGCCGGTCATTTGCGGGCCATTGAGGCCCAATTGGCCAGCCTGGGCATCGACCAGCGATTGTTTACGGCGGTGCTGGCCCAGCAGGACCTGGAGGATTTTGCCCTGGTTGAGCACTACCGCCAGCAGGGGGCCGAGCCGGTCCGCTGTGATGCCCGCCAGCTACGGCGCCAGGGCTACCAGGTGATGCAGGCGCCGCTGCAGGGGGCCAGGCCAACGGCCACCCTTAGGCACGATCCCCGCAGCGTCGGCCTGGCGGTGATGCGTTTTTACAAACAGCACCAACGAGATCGCTAGTAGGCGTCCTGCATCTCGTAGAAGTCGGGCTGCACGTAGTCCTTCTGTGCAGGGATCGGCCCTGCCCGTGGCCCAGGCCGATTGCTACAGCAGGGATCTGCTGATTAGGCCGCGGCGGTAATCCCGGGGGTGGCCGCAGAAATGGCAGCAGAATTGGGCCAGCAGGTCGATCGGCGATGGCCGGCAGCAGCAGGCCCAGGCGACCCAGCACCCGATCGGCTGGGCCATGGCCCACCACCGGGCAGGGGATGATTCCGCCGGCAGATCCGGCAGGACCGGCGGCGATTCTCGATCGGCGCGCTAGGCCGTCCTGGGTGGAGTTGCTGGTGGCGGGCTTCCTATTGGTGCTGGAGCGGTCGGGCCATGCTCAACCCGGTCATTGAAGTGCTAGTTGAGTGTTGGCTATATGCAATGGAATCTCATTGGTTTGCAGTGCATATCTTCTTGAGGCGCAATGCCAGAGGGAGCTCAGCGTGAAGACCTTTGAGCAGGGAAATACTGATGGAGCGCACGCCACGGTGATTTGGCTTGCGCGCATTTTCCCAAGGATTGATGGCAGGGCCTCCATAGATGAGCTCGATCATTGTGCGTCGAATACGGACAACCAGTAGCAAACCTTTAGACCCATAGATTGGAACGTAGGAACCTTTGCCGCTTGTGCGGATCTGAACGGGTTCGCCTAGCTCAGTCTCGGCGTCGAAATCTTTGCTGTTTCCCGGGAGGAGCTTCAGGCCGAAAGCATCGGCAGCCAGATATTCACCGGGGGTGCCAACGCAGAAGCCAGAAGGCGTGCAGGGCCTACCATCGCATTCCTCGCTGAGCTCATCACAGATCTTGTAGAGCCGATTGAGAAGTTGATGAATTCGTTTGGCATTGGCCATGGCTTAAGACACCGGATAACGCCCCTTCTCAGGAGTAGGAGTTGGTGATAAACGGCGATGGTTTGCCACTGTAGGTTATAACAACTCTTTTTTTTGCCCGGGTGGCGGCAACATGCAGCAGTGATCGCTCCTGTTGTTCAAATAGTTCTCGCGATAGCTGGTCTGGGCGCTGATCAAGTTCAAAGCGCAGGGGCATCTGGGCTACATCAAGCCCGGGGATAAAGACCTGATCAAATTCGAGGCCTTTGACCCTGTGCATGGTGGCCAGCCGCAGGGAGGGGTCGCTGGGGTCATCGGATTCATCGGCATTGATCACGCGAGTAGCGAATCCCTCTTTTTGCAGGGTGAAGTTGAGTTTCTCGATGGCTCCATTGGTGCGAGCTGTTACACAGGTGGCCGCAAGACTGCCCTGTTCCTGTTGGATCTGGCGCAGGGTTTTTGCCAGGAAGCGTTGCTCCTCAGCTGGATCATCAAACGCCTCGATCAGCGGCGCATCTCCATGCAGCAGCGACCGATAGTCGGTCGCAGGATCTAGGCCCCCATCGAGGTCGTCAAAATCGAGCCCGTGCAACACCGCCGTAGCCCAGGCCCGGGTTTCTTCTGTGGTGCGGTAATTGATGCGCAGCTTGCGGGAGCGGCCACGAACCTCAATGCCGCAACGGCTCAGCACCACAGGCTTGCCGTAGATGCGCTGGTGGGGGTCGCCCACGATGAACAGATCATTGGCATGGGTTTGCCCCAAAAGGGTGCGCAACAGGGAGAAGCCCGCGACATCGAGATCCTGGGCCTCATCCACCACCACGGATGCGTAGCGGGCATCTAGGCCCGATTCACGAATTAGGTCTGTTGCTGCCTGTTTGGCCTCCTCCGGCTCCCACAGGCCCCGCTGCCGCAATTCCATGCGCATGGCATCAAAAACCGGCCAGATTTGGGCGCGGTTCTGGCGACTGAGGCGGGTGCCCCGCCCCACACGTTTAGCGGTGAGGTAATCGGGTTGGGTGCGGCAACCATTGGCCAAAACGACCTCCTTCCATTCCTCTTGGTAGAAGCGCAGATCAAGACCGAGGGAAGGGTCAGACATGGCCATTGCCAGTTCCCAGCAAGCCTTGCGGGCACCTTCGTCGAACACCCTCACGGGCAGGCCCTGGCCCTTAAGAAAGGTGCTAACCCAGCCATCAAGATGGATCACTTCAAGCCGCTGCAGCTCTTCTGGGCTGCAGATCTTGGTGAGGCTGCTGCGGATGTCGGTGGCCAGATTGCGGGTGTAGGTCGTAAAGAGCACCCGCCCTGGCGCCCCTGATTTGATCAACTGCTGCGCCAACCAACAAGCGCGGTGCATTGCCACCACTGTTTTGCCCGTGCCCGCCCCACCAAGCACTCGTACCGGCCCGCTCCAGTCGCGTTCCACCAGGCGGCGCTGGCTTGGGTGCAGGAAAACCCGCCACTGCTCCAGGGGGGCGGCGAGCATTGCTTCCAATACGTCGTCGTCGGTGATGACCAAAAACTCCGCCCTGCTCTCCGGGGTATCCAGGGCGGCGGCCAGATCATTGGGGTCGATGTGATCCGGGCGCTGCCTTTCCAGCTCTTCGATCACGCTCTCAATTGAGCGACCTTCCGCCAGCAGGATCAAGCCATCCACACAGTCTTTTGGCACCCACTCGATCAGGCGACTGAGGCTCTCATCACTGCTGACCGCACGCACCGCCGGCAAAAGCGCTTCTGGTACCCCGAGCAGCATTAGTTGCTCGTCTGCGCAGTGGCCAAATAGCGACGGCAAGCTGGCGGAAGCCACTGGTTTTGATTCCTCTGGCTGAGGTGCAGGGCCGGATTGGGCATCGCCCACCGCGACCTCTGCGGCCTCCACATCCACCACCTGCAGGGCCCCATTGACCCGGTTGACATGGCAGGTGCGGCGGCGAGCCCATTGGTAGGCGTCGTCGTGTTTATCGATCCAAAGCAACACGTAGGTGTCGCCCTGTTCTGGAGCGCGCAGGATGCAGCGAATTTCCTGATCTACCCGTAGCGAGCGGATCATGGGATCCTTGCCGCCTTCGATTCGCTCGTAGTTAAGGCCGGTGCTGCGGGGATTTTCGCGGAATTTGGCAATAAACGAAGCAGCCTTGCTGCGACCCTTCTCCGGCAACTTATTGAGCGCCTTAAGGAAGTCGCTGGAGAGGGCAACGGTGAGGCGGGGCTCGCTCATGGGGCTGTTGAGGTGGCGGATGTTTGCAGGGCGGTGCTGATGGTGGCGGCTGTGGTTTCAGCAGCGGTTGGGTCGGGGGGATCGTCGATGGTCCAGCAACGCCAACCTGCGGCGGCAAAGGGGGGCAGTTGGTCGGCATCCAGGAACATCGCCAGTCGTTGATTCGGCCAGGCCAATTCGGCTTCTGCTAACACTTCACCCTTGGCGCCCTCTAGCTCATACCCCAGCTCGGGCAGGGCCAGGCTGTATTTACGGATAGTGGGTTGCAGGGCCGCAAGCAATGGCCTGCAGCTGGGATGGGCAAATTGATTCAGCTCCTGCCAGGCGATGGCATCCTGCTCAAAATCGCCGCCGGCCTGAGCGGCGGCGGCATCGGCTGCAGCTCCTTTGACCCAAATCTCATAGGGCCCCAAGGAGGCCTCTTGCTCGGCTCCGCCCCAGCCCGGTGTGCTGATCAGCCCGTGGGGGATGAACTGGAAAAGGTTGGCCTGGCGCAGCCATTCGCGCCAAGCGGCTTGCTGCTGGTGCTCACTGCCTGCTGCCTCCGGATCGAAGTGGATTACCCGAAAGCTGGCGGCGGGGTGCAGGCGTTGATGCAGCTCGAGGTCTGCGAGGTTTAGGGCGCCTAGGCCCGGTGCAATCTCCAAGCGCTGGCCTATGCACTGGCCCTTGGCCGATACCTGCCATTCCTGGAGGTGGGGTCCGAGTTCGAGCTCTGCAATCGCTTGGCTCAATTCAGGGGCAGATATTGGTGTGGATGTGACCTGGGCCTGGGCGAACTGTTGGGCTAAGCCCTGCCACCAGGCCTCGTTTGGATGGAGCAGATAGGCCATCAACAGCTCCAGGCTGCTGGCCAATTGGGCCTGGCGGGGTGCAAGGTCTGGCAGGGGCTGGGCACCTGCATCGGGCGCGGGCCACCAGCGATTAAAGAGCTCTGGCTTGGCTACGAAGGCTGGCATCACACCCACCTGCAGCCCATTGGGTTCGAGGGGGTGCTGGGCGCTGGGGGGTTTGTCAACGACGTCGTCCCAGCTCAAGCCCCAAAACAAATAGCGGCCACTGCGCTGCAGTGCCATGCGCTGCTGGGCATCGGTGGCCAGGCGCCCGCGGTGGTATTCCCAGCCATCGGTGTAGATCGCAATTGGTTTGCCGCCGGCGGTGGGGGTGAGCAGGAAATCGGATCGCGAGAACGCCCCAACCCCCTGAGCATCACCTATTGAAACCTGCTGTTCCAATTTCCAGCTGACGCTGTAGCTGCCATGGCTCAGGCTGAGCAGATAGCCCTTGCGGCCATGAATTACGTCGTCGCGGAGCGAGGCCCGGGCTCCTTCCGGTAGCCCCTTGCCCTCCCGCAGCTTTTCTAAAAAGAGCAGCTCAAGTTCACTTTCAGCGCGGGTGTTGATCGTGACCTCCGAGAGGCTGCGTTCGCTGGGCTGGAGCTCGGGCCAGCGCTTGAGGATGGTTTGGAGCTGGTCGATGGCGCGCAGTTTGCTGGTGTTTTCGCGGTTAAAGCGCTCGCGATAGCGAAAGATGCAGCGATAACAGCCATCGCTGCAGGGGCAGCTCTGTAGGGCTTGGAGGGAGCGCTGGAAAACCTCTTTGAGATCTTCGCCGCCGCGATCGATCAGTTGACGCACATAGCCGGTGCCCCCGGGCACCGAATCAAATAAATAGAGAAAGGTTTTGCGTTGGCGACTTCCAGGCTGGGGCTCTTCCCCAAGGGCTGATTGGAGGTGGTCCACCTTGCCGCCAAAGCGCTGCTTCAGGCCGAGGTGGAGGGCACCGATGAAGGAGGGTTGGCCGGCGTCATCCCAGAAGTTGGCACCAGGTAAAAGGAAGCGCAGGGCCTCTGAGCGAAACTCCCGATACATGAACAGCAGCTGGCGCAGCTGGGCGTCATCGGGCTTGTCGCGGAAGCGGCAAGACCAGGTGTGGTTGCTGGCCTTGGCCTTGCCGTGCTGCACCTTGCCGCAGCTACGGCAAAGCTCAAAGCCCCGCACCTTGAGGTTTTTGCCAGCAATGGTGTGGGCCTTACCAACCGCGTGCTGCTCACCGAAGTTGATCTCGCGGAAGGTGGTGCTAGCCAGATACTCCACACCAAAGGGAAACTCCTCGTCTTCGATCGCCAGGGAGATCTCCCGGCGGTTGAGGTCGGGAAGGATTAGTAACTCGCGCAGGAAAAAAAGCGGGTTGCGTTCATCGGCGTCGTCGCCGAAGCGGCTGCGGGCATCTTCTGTGGTGGCCTGCACCTGCTTGAGCTTGGTCATCTCCTTGACCTGGCCCTGGTCGGCGTAGCCGCTGTTGCCACAGCGGGGGCATTCCTTGCGGCCGAAGTCATCGCTAGTGGAGAGGCAGGCGTAGGAACAGGAAGGGCAGAAGCGCCAATGCTCACTGGGGTTGAGATTGGGGTCGACCTGGTCAACCTTGACGCGGCGGCCCTGGGCATAGAACTGGCCATCGGGCACCAGTTCGCGAATGGCCACGTTGGCGGGGCGTTCGTAGCTCAATGGAGGCAGTTCTTCGCTGCGGTTTGCTCTATCGCCGCGGGCAGGGTTACGGCGCCAGAGCACCGATTTGAGGGTGACTCCCGCCTCCGGGAAGGCGTAGTTGGGCAGGAAGCCCTCATCGGTGAGCATGGCCAGCAGCGGGCGGGTATCGAGGGCCTTGCGCAGCAGACCAAAGGCCTTCATTTCGCGGTAGATCTGGTCCTTGTCGTCTTTTTGGGTTGGGGTGAGGGCATCGCCGAGCTCCGAGAGCTTGTTGAATCGCTCGCGCAGCCGCCGGGCCTCGGCACTGAGGCGTTTGCGCTCGAGAATTAGCTCCTCAAGGCGCTGCAGCAAATCCTGGGCATAGGGGCTGCTGTAGGCCGACCCGGCAGTGGCAAGGAACACCCGGGCCAGCTCCTGGCGGCTGGTTTCGGCGAGGTTGGTGTCAAATAAACCCAGGAAGCGCTCGAGCAGCTCACCTTGGTGGGCCTCGCACCAGCTGAGCCAGGTGTAGGGGAAGGCTGATTTGACAGTGCCTGCTCCCGATTGCTCCACCGCATCGAGCACGGCCTTCAGCTGCTTGGGTAGAGCCTGGTAATCGATGCCGCTGATCACCCAGCGATCGAGGCTGTAGGCCAGTAGCTGGCGCCTCAAGATGGCTGCTGCATCGAGATAGCAGCCGGGTGGATTCACCTGCCCCTGCAGCATCTCGCGGGGATCGGAGAAGAAGTAGAGGTCGTGGGCGGTGCCTGTTACGAGCGTGCCCACCAGGGCGTTGCCATCACGGCGGCCGGCACGGCCGATGCGCTGCAGGTAATTGGCGGGTTCCGGTGGCACTGAGGCCAGCAGCACCGTGGAGAGATCACCGATGTTGATACCCATCTCCAGGGTGGAGGTGGCTGAAAGCAGGTTGGGATCGCTGCGGTATTCGCTGCGGATGAACTGGGTTTCCAGCCGCTCGCGATCGGGGCGCGGCAGCAGGCCGGTGTGCTCTCTCGCCACGATGCGATGCACGTCGCCACCTTCGTAGAGGCGGCGATAGAGGGGCAAACCGCCGCGGGCATCAAGGCTGTAATTGCCTTGGCAATGGCGCACCTGGCAGGGCATGCCATCCCAGGAGCTGAGTTGATCTGCGGGCACTGCCTGGGCATCGCCGCAACAGGTGCAACGCAGGCGTTTGGGCTCGATGCTGACCTGAATGCAGGCCCGGGGAATTGCCCAGATGTGCTCACCGCGGCTGCCGGCGATCTCCAGCAGCAGCTGCGCTTCGATCAGGGCAGCCACCACAGCCTGCAGCACTTCCTTTTGCTGCTCGGCATCCAGCGGTTGACTGGGCTTGAGGGTGCGCAGCAGCCAGTGCTGCGCCCAGGTGGGCCTGCCGGTTTCACGCACCAGCTGCTCAAAGTTGCCCTTACCGCGGAAGCTGGTGGGGAAGTTGGGCCGGGCCGAGCTGGGGCCAAAGCGTGGGGTATGGGTGATCCTTTGATTGAGCACAAAGGTGTCTGTGCCGCCGCTCAATAGGTAATCGGATCCCTTGCCGTCTTTGGCTAGTAGTTCGGGAAGATCCAGGGCGCCGCGCTGGCGCCAGTGATGCAGCAGCCCCACCACCAGCTGCCCTAGCTGGGCGGCGGTGGCCTGGCGCAGTGGTTCAATTTCGTTCTGGAGGCGGCTCAACAGGGCGGGCAGTAGGGCATTGATGGCCTGGGGATCAACGCCTGCCGCCAGGGAACCGGCCTGCTCCACCGACGAACCCAAGCGGGAGCGATAGCCGAATTCAGCGGCCACTTCCCAGCGCAGACGATCACAAACCAGACGCAGCAAGGTGCTGTCTGCAGCAAGGCTGGGGGTGTCCTGCTGCTGCAGGGCATCCCATTCCCGCAGCCATTCGAGGTCGTTGGGGATGAAGGTGGCGGCAAAGTCCACCGGATTTGGGAAACGTTGCTGCCATTCGCTGATCAGCTGTTCCTGCAGCTGATCAAGGCCAATTGGCCCGGCCTTGGCGAGCTGGGCTTGCTGCACCGTGCTGGTGAGGGCGGTGCGAAAGGAGGTGCGATAGGCGCGGGCGGCAATGAAGCCGGCGCGATGGGCGGCGTCTTGCACGGAATCACAGAAGGCCAGCAGCTTTTTGTCGCCGTTGAAGGGTGACGCAAATAGGGCGGCGCTCCAGGTGCTGGTGAGGTTTGCGGCGGAGGAACCAATCAGCAGCAGGCCCTGCTGGGCAGAGCAGTGGGGGCAATCGCGGCTGACATGGGGATGGTTGTTGTCGTCTTGGTATCTGCAATCGGGGATGGCCACCGGCAGCAGGCTGCGGCTCTGGCAGTTGGGGCAGGCTCCAGCTGCAACTTCCTGAGCCGGATGAAAGGAAAGGCATTCGCCGCAAAGGCGATAGACGGCGTCGCTGGCGCCGGTGGGAAATAGGTAACGAAGCTCCGGGGCACCAGAAAAGAAGGCCTTGTAGAAGCCCTGCAAATTGCTGCTCCGATCGAGGCGATTGCTGCCCTGGCTGATCACGGTGGAGGCCCAGGCGGTGGCACCACAGTCGCGGCAGTGGACAACGGGTAGGTGGGGGCTGGCTTCTGCGCCCGATAGGTCGTCGGAATGGCGCAGCTGGGGCTCGGTTTCCACCGAGGCCACCATCCGCTTGAGCTCCCGTAGCCAGAGCTGTTGGCGCAGGTTGAGCCAGGGCACTGCCACCTCTTGGCCATTGAGCAGGGTGGCGCTGCGGCGGGCATGGGCCACCAGGGCCAGCAGGCTTTCCAGCAGCAACACCCGATAGGGGCGGGGGAAGCGATCCCCCAGGCCCAGCTGGCGGGAGAAGCGATCGAGCAGCTCTTCTATCGAGCAGGTGTCTTTGGCTTGGCGCACCAGGTTGTGGACTGCTGGCAAGGTGCCAAGCCGCCGCCCAAGCTCCAGTCGCCAGGCGGGATCGCTGATGTTGCCTTCTAAAGGTGGTGGCAGGGTGTCGCCGAACCAGAGCTGGGCCTGCAGGGTGATGTAAGCGGTGGCACCGGCGGCGTTGCTGGGATTGAGCAGGGGCTCACTCTCGACACCGGGTAGGGGCAGGGCAAAGAGACCTTCCTCGCCGTAGGCGGTGTGACCTGAGAAGAACTCTTCTGCGCTGAGGCGCTCTTCCTGGATCAGGGAGGCGGGCTCAAAGCTGCTGGCAAAGATCTGGCCGGCGTAGTTGAGCATTGCCTGGCTTGATTCCGGGCCACCGAGGGTGGCTGAGGTGCCCACGCACACCAGCCCATCGCCGGGGCAACCAAGACGATCCCGCAGCCGACGGATCAGACAGGCCAGATCGGTGCCCTGGGCGCCATCGAAGCTGTGGAACTCATCGACAACGAGATAGCGCAAAACACTGCTGCCATCGGCCAACTGGCCGTTGTGCTCCCACAGGCCCTGGACATGCGGCTGGATCAGCAAATAATCCAGCTGCTTGTAATTGGTGAGCAGGATGTCGGGGGGAGCCTTATGCAGGGCCTCCTTATCGGTGATCACGCTGGTGGCGGTCATCGCCGTGGTGGGCGTGTCATCGGAGGCGCCGATGTAGAGGCCAGCGCGTAGGCCCGCCAAGGCAGGGGTGCTGTGTATCAAATCGGCGATGCGGCGACCCTGGTCGGTGGCCAGGGCATTCATTGGATAGATCAGGATCGCCTTGATGCCGCGGGTTCCTTGGGCCTGCTGCTGGCGGCAGTGCTCCAGCAACGGCAGCAGGAAACACTCGGTTTTGCCAGAACCGGTGCCGGTTGCTACCAGGGTGTTGCGCGGTGTGCCGGGCAGCAGCCGATCAAAGGCTTGCTCCTGGTGGAGGTAAGGCGGGAAGGAAAGGGGAATCTGGGGAAACCAGTTGCGCCCAGAGCCCTCCCGAAAGGGCAAGGCAACCGAAACGAAAGGGCCCTTAAGCAGCTGCTCGCGCTCGGCCAGGAAGCGGTCGATCAGCCCCGTAAACCCTGGCGTGGTGGGGTGAAAGGCGGTGCGGATCGCGTCTTGCGCTACCTGCTCCAGCTCGCTGGCAACAACGGAGGGGAGCATCAGGCCAGCCCTCCTGCCTGCTGAAAACAGTCCTGCAGCCGCTCAACCTGTTCGGCGCGCTTGGGGCCCTTCAGCTTTGCCAGGTTCTGGAGCTTCCAGCGGATGGCTGGCAGTTCCTGGAGATGGGCAAATGGCATGCAGTCCCAGCGGGGCTGGTTCTGCACCAGAGAAAGCAGAAAAGTGCGGTGCTGGTCGGTGAGGGCGCGGGGGAGGTCGTGAACCAAGCGCGTGCGGGTCTGCTCCAGGGCCTCCAGGCTTACCTCGTTGCGGGTCATGCCGTTGAACTGATTGGCGAACGTGGCCTCCAGAGGCTGGAGACGAGGCACAAGCAGCTCATGCACCGGCCTGTTGTGGCCGGCCAGGTAGGCCACGAAGCAATCCATGATCTCCGGGGTAAGCCCGGTGTCGTTGTAGAGCACCAAAACGTCGAACAGATCGCGGGGGTGCTGCCGGTCCATGGCCGCAACCAGTTTGCTGCCATAGAGCTCGGCGGTGGCGAGCAGCGGCAGGGTGACCGCCTGGGCGAACTGCTCTTCCGTGGTTGGTGAAAGCGGCCGCTGCTGCAGGGGGAGCAGTGCTCCCCGGAACACCTCATTCACCTCCACCTTCACTGTGGCCGAGGGGCCGGCCACCATCAGCCTGGTTTCATTGCTGCCGCTGTTCCTGCGCTGCTGCACCTCGTAGCCCATGGCCTCCAGGCTCTGGGTGATCGCACTGAGCTCGCTAGCAATGGCCTGCAACGCGGCCTCACGGCCGAGGCTGTGGTTGGTGAACACCACGTCGATGTCCACCGAAAGGCGGGGCAGGTCGTGCAGGAACAGATTGAGGGCGGTGCCGCCCTTGATGGCGAAGTGGGGCGCGGCGAACACCACCGGAGCGATGTCCAGCAGCAGGCGCACCGTGGCGATGTAGGCGCTGTTCATGGTGTGGCGGCTAAATCCAGGCGCTCACCGGTGCGGCCCACGGCCACCCAGCGGCGCCCACCACCGAGGCGGCGGCTGTGCTGCTGAGCCAGTTCCGCCCAGGGCAACGCGAGCTCGCTCGCCAGAAGGGCAGCGAGACGCACCACCTTGATGCGGGTGAGATGGCCGAGCAGCTCATCGAGCAGCGGCAGCCGCAGGTTGCGCGTGCTCTCCACCAGCTGGCGCACCTCCTCCAGACCTTCGAAGCTGCCGGTGTCGCTGAGCAGCTCCAGCAGGGCCCGCTCGGGAGCGGATACAGGCAGATCTGGATGGCCGCCGGTCAGGGGAGCCAGGCCGAGCCCCGCGGGCAGACCGTGATCAAAGATGTGGGCCACGCGGTAGCGCACGGGCACAACGCCATCGAGCCAGCTGGGTAGGCGGGCCGGCTGATCACCCCAGAGCACCACCGTTTCCCGGTAGGCCAGGTTGTGACGTACACCGCGCCAGGCCAGGGCCGTTTTGCCGGCTACATGCAACCCCGGCACCTGCTGCGCCAGGAAGGCCAAGCAGGCATCCCGCTGCAGGGTGTCACCAGGAAGCCCATAGGCGCCGCGGGCCAGACGCAGCAACCAGCCCGATCGCACCAGCGCGGAAGCCCGCTTGGCGGAGATGCCATGGGCGGCCAGGATCTCCATCCCCAAGGGGCCGCCGCGCGGCAACTGCGCCAGCGGCTCTTTGAATGAAAAACGAGCCGCAGGGCGTTTCATAGCTGAACTCTAGCCACTTTTCCATGCAACCCCACGGCTTGGCCGCGCTCGGCTGCGGGAGGCGCCCCAGGCGGCCATGCATGGGATTTGAGCAGCAGATCTCCCCGTCAACGAACTGGCGCAGCTTTTTCATGCGATGCGCGCGCGGATGGTGATGCGACGGCGGCGAGCGCTATCGCTGCCCCCACCAGTTCCTGCCGCTGCTCCAGAAACCGCTCAAAGTCGTCGATCCAAAGCCCCGACTCAGCCCCATGGGGGATCAGATGACTGGAAAGCACCGTTTCCATCGGGAATGCCAGCTCATCCCGCAGTTCTGCCATGTAGCTGGAGGGAGCGCGGCAGCTGATGCGCTGATTGGTCTCTCTATCAATCAGGCAGCGGTTGAGCACGCAGTCGCGCAGACGGGAGTCGATGCCGCGATCGTCCAGGTATTTGGCCGGAAAGATGTGGTGGTCGTCGATGCCGCTACTGGCTAGGAGCTGCTCGTTGAGCACGGCGCGGCTGTGGAAGTCCAGCGGGCGTTCGCCGCTGGCAAGGATCAAGCAGATGGTGGCGCGGTAGAGGGAGCGCTGCCTAGGGCCGACATCGCGCAGCTGCTCGGGGTTGAAGTGAAAGCTACGCACGTGTTCAGGCGCCGGTGCCGCTGAATCGCTTAGCCAGGGGATCAGCTCTGTCACATCGCGGCCGCTCTGGGTGTTGGGCGACTTTTCATAGGCCTGGCTGAAGGCCGAGCACCAGAACCAACGCTTGATCTGCTCGCGCTGGGCACCAATGGCCACACCCTTGCTGGCGCCGGCCGCGGCGAGGGCTGCCGCCATGGGAGAAAGCATGGTGTTGAACGGCAACCAGCGGGCCTCCAGCACCCAGCAGTCGTCGTAGAGGATCGTGAGGGATAGGGCCAGGGCCTCAATCACCGGCTGCCACCACTGGGTGAGGGTGCTGGCGGTGAGGTTGAGCACGTCGCCGCGCTTGCAGCTGGGGGTCTTGCCACCGGCCAGGGCGATGGCCATCAGCACGTAGTAAGGGTCCACATCGAAGTGGGCGATCAGCGGGTGCTCGCTTCGGGCCTGCTCCCATAGCTCGCGCAGCTTGAGGTCTTGGCTCCAGAAGCGGGCGGTGAGCAGCTCGAACACACTGAGCTTCACGCCAGTGCGGTTCAGGGTTTCGAAAATCGTGCAGAGGGCCGCTGGTTCCGTCTCTGCCGAGAGGGTGACGACGGGGAAGACGTATTGATCAATGCGGTTAATCCACTGGGCCTGAAGCTCATCGAGCTGATCTTCCAGTTGGTCGCGTTCAGCACCTTGGCGGGTGCGGGCCACCTGGGACGCCCACTTGGAGAAGCCGGTGCTGCCCTTGTGGAGCACGGAGAGTGGCATCAGCAGCTGCTCGGCCTGCAGCTCAATGGACTCTCGCTTGGCGACGGCACCTTTGCTATGCCGGAGGTAGTCAATAGCATCTTCGAAATCAGCACCGTCAACTAGGGCGCGGATGTTGAGGTAGTAGCGGTGATCGCCGACGCCATAGAAGGCTTGGTAAAGGGAGGTGAGCCGCTGCTGGCCGTCGAGCACCAGGAAAGTGTGCTCCGTGGTGGGCTGGGGAGCGCCTTCGAACTCACGGCTGGAGAAGGCACGCTGGCGGTCGCGAACGCGCAGGACGCTGCCGGCGGGGTAGTTGTTGGCGATCGAAACGATCAGCGCCTGGGTGGCACTGGGCTCCCAGACGAAATCACGCTGGAAATCTGGCAGCACCATGTCGCCGCTGTGGATCCGATCCAGCAGATCAAGCAGGGGCTTGGAGTTGGTGTCTTCGTAGATGGTCATGTGCCGATGCCCTCCTTCTCAAAAAACCCCCAAGCCACCCGATAATCCTTCACCCGATCACAACGATCAAACGGTGCCTCGTAGGTGATCGTGCGCTCCACCGGTCCGCCAGGCAACGTGTCATCGAGAACGGTGCGCGACACGGTGCCGGAGGTCATGCCCTGGATGTCTTCCCAGCCGGTGGTCTTGTTGGCGCCGCGGCCGGTGCCTTTGCGGGGGAAGCCGACGCCGGTGAGGCCCTTGCTGGCGGTGAAGACGATGCGGCCCTTGCGGTCGTAACAGGTGTCGCGTTCGTATTGCTGCATCACCGGGAATTGCACGCGGTAGATGGTGATCAGTTCATCGAGGGTGAGCTTGAGGGCCTGGGCCACGAGCACATCAAGTTCCACCAGGGCCTGGCGGCGGGCGTAATCACTGCGCAGGGCGCAATCACGCTGCCAGCTGGGGGTGAGCTCGCTGAAGACGCTGTTGGGCAGGCGGGGATCGTCTTTGGCCCAGCGTTGCTGGTGGAAGGTATCGTCCCAGCACTCGCTCCAGAGATCGGCGTAGTGGGTGGTGAGGCAGTTGAGGGCGAGGGTGCGAAGTGTGATTGATGGGCTCGCTTCTACTAACGGAAAAGATTCCCATGTGTAATGAAGGTTCCCTCTGCCAGTTGTTTTGATAAAAAAGTCTGCAACCAGTGAACTGCCGAAAGCCAGTGAAGAGATGAGAGTTGATGGGTCGGCAAAGATCGTTGATTGCACGCCATTTATGTGGGCTGTTCCTTTTGGAACTAGCGAAGAAATGTACGTGCGTTCTCCTGCCTGGGAAAGCATTCCACGAGCTGCTAAGCGATAAAACTCCGTCACCGGCTTTTTCTCACCCCAGGGCACCCGCGGCGTGCGGGTGCGGTATTCGGCAGGCGACACATCCGGGCGGTAGTTAGTGCGGGGCAGGTAGTCGTCGGGGAGGGTCGTGAGATCGAGGCAGTCGTAGTGGCTGTTGGCTGTGCAGGAGCTCCGAGGCGTTTTATTGAACGGTCTGCCCACATAGAAGTGGGGGCCGGAGAGCACCAGCCCCGATGCATCTTCAGGGAAACCCGTGTCGCGGCGAATCGTGCCGTCTTTCTTGACGGCGTTGGTTTCGTCCCACATCACCGTGGCGTAGTACTCCCCCTGCAGATCCCCCAGGCGTTTCGGGGCGGCAGCAAACTTTTCCAGCACGCTCTGCAGCTGTTGGGAGTGCAGAGCCGGTAGGCGGGCCTGACGGGCTGGTGTGCCGGGTTCGTCGTAGAGCTGGGCAAACAGGGCCAGGCCCTGCTCCCCCACGGGGATCAGCCGCTGGCGGTGGCCCGCCGTGTTCCATTGGTTCTCATCATTCTTGATACCGCCAACAGGCCCATTGCCGTCGTGGGCCAAACAGGCATCCACGGCTTTGGCGTGGAACAGGTTGGCCAAATGAATGAAACTGGGCTGTCTTAATCCCCCATAGATGTTGATACTGAATTTGGTGTTGTGATGAACTTCGGCAAAAACTGAGATTTGATTTTCGAACTGGAAGTGATCACGCAGCCGCCCATACAACACCTCCCGCAGCGCCCCGCCCTTCGGGTCGTCGTATACGCCCTCTGGATGGAGGAAGCCCTGCACGCCCTGGCCTGAAGCCACCCGCCAGGCCTGGGGCAGGAAGCACTTGAACAGGTTGGTCTGGCTGCCCTTGAGCAGTGGATAGTTGGCCACCGCATTGAGAAACGCCTGGCTGCCGTTCTGGCCTTCGAATTCCTCCAGGTAGGCGGCGCCCAACTCCGGATTGGCACCCAGGGCCTCGCCGCGGCGTTTCGCCAGCTCGCTGGCGCTCACCTTGCGGATCAGCACCATCGGGTCGGCATCGCCGATCACGCCCTTCTCCTCCCACTCCACCTTTAGCCAGGGCGGGTTGCCCACGATCAGATCGAAACCGCCGCCCGCCAGCAGATCGGCAAACTCCAGATCCCAGTGCAGCGGCCGGATGCGCCGGGCCACCGCCTCCACCTGGCGCAGGCGCTCGAATTCGGCCTTGAGCTTCTGCACATCCACAAAGCCGTGGCGATCGGAAAAGTCCACCGCCAGCTGGCGCGGTTGGGTGTCCGCAAACAGAGTCCCCTGGCCCAGCTCCGGCGCCACGCCCTGCTCCAGATCGCCCAAGATCATGCTCAGCTCCAGCAGCCAGCTGTCGCGGCTGGGCAGCGATTCCGCCTGGTGGATCGGCCAAAACCACAGGGCCGCCCAGTAGTCCATCGCCCACTTCAGCCGCAGCCGCGCATTGGTGTTGGCCACATCGCGGCCCAGCACCTCCTGCTCCTGGATGCGGTCTTTGAGTTTCAAGGGAGTCCAGTCGCCTTCGACTGCCCCGGTGGGGTCTTGCCACACCGGCAAGGGGTCGGTGGTGCGCTGGCGCAGCTGGGTTTGTTGCTCAGCCCAATCCTTCCAAAGGGCAGCCACCAGCTGGCTTAGCCGCAGTAGATGGGCGATCTGGGTGTCGGTGAACGCCTCACCCACGAACGCCTTGTTCCAGCGCTTGCAGCACTCGATCGCCTCGGGCTCCAGCGACCTGATCACTTTGTCGCCATAGGCGGCCATGCCCGGATCGGGCAGCAGGAAGTGGAAGATCGCGTCTTTGGGGAGCTCCGCATCCCAGGCCAGCTCTTCTGGGGCGTGCTCATGCCAGAGCTTGCTCGGCTTGGCCTTGCGGCCCGTGCCGGTGGGTAGCTGGCTCACCCGATAGATCTGCCGCCGCGCGCCGATTAGGGAGTTGCCGCACACCAGCTGCTGGCTGAACCAGGGCACAAAGGCCCGGCCGTTTTCCGGCGTGAAGATGCTGTTGAGCCACAGGCTCACCTCCGCCAGCTCCACCGCCACCGGGTTGAGGTCCACGCCGAACACGTTTTGATCGGCCAGGCGCATCTTCACCTTCTGCAGCTCGGTGGCGAACTGCTCATGGGCCACGCTTTGGCCCGTTTCCTGCTGGCGCCGCTCCAGGTAGGCCTGGGCCAGCTGGTTCACCACCTCGTTCAAAAATGCCGCCGAACCCATCGCCGGTTCGCACACCTTGAGGGTCAAGATCTCGGCCGCTGTTTTGCCCGGCAGCAGCTCCTTGAGCGCATATTTCACCAGGCACTGGGTGAGCGATTCGGGCGTGTAGTAGCTGGCGCTCTTTTCCCGATCGCGCCCCGCCAAGCGATAGATAAAGCTGCCCTTGGGCAGGCATTTCGGCTGGCCGCTGCCGGGGTCTGCCACGATTTCTTCTGCCTTGTAGGCCTTGAGCTGCTCGGCGCTCACGAAGTGGCCCACCTCCAGCTCATCGTGGGCAGCGCCGCTGGCCTTAGTGGTGTCGTCGTCGTTGTCGCTCTCGTTGGCGCCTTCATCGTCACCACCGAGGTCGAAGTCTTCTTCATCGTCATCACTGCTGGCGGCCTTCTTCTTCGGGGCCGGCTGCACCTCGTAGAGGTCTTGTTCTGCAAAGAAACCCCTAAAGCTGAGCAAGGCCTCATACACGGCACCCAGTTGGTTGATGCCCAGCTGCGAATAGCTCACCCTCCCCCGCCTTTTGCCCTTGCCTGCCTTGGTGAGCGACATCAGCTCGATCACCTCACGCAGCACCACATTGCGGAAGCGCACCTTGGGCCAGCGTTTGCGGCCGTTTTCATCCAGCAGCAGACCGTTGACGATCGGCAGCCGCCCCGGATCGAACAGATGGGAGCGCAGCGGCATGATCTGGAAGGTATCGAATTCAGGCTTGTTTGCCGTGAGGTCGGGCTGCACGGCCTCCTGCTCGCCTCGCTTCGGGTAGCCCTCCCAGATCATCTGGAACAGCCGATCAAGTGAATCGCCGATGTAGGTGCTTTCCTTGTCTTCCTCGTTCGCAAGCTCGGCGGTGTCGAGCTCGCGCAGGCTCTCGAGGCTGTAGCCCAAGCGATACACGTCATTGCCCATCGGCGCATAGCCCAGCTCCTTCGGCCGGCTCTCGATGAAGAACAGGAAAAGCAGCCGGTACATGAAGCGCAGCAGCTCCAGCGTCAGCTGCTCTGGATCCAGCCTCTCTTCGTAGATGCCCTTCTTCTGGGCCTTGATGAACGCCACCACCTCATTACCGAGCAGCTCGATCGAGCGGCGCAGGGCGTATTTGAGGTCGCCACTCACCTCATAGGCGTGTTTATGGCTGTTTTCATCCAGTTCATCGAGGTAGGGCGTGCCGCCGCCCGTGGGGCAGGTGTGCTCCCGGTGCAACAGGGTGGCCGCCGCCAGTAAGGCATCCGGGTTGGCTTCACCCAGCAGGGTTCCCAGCTCAAAGCGCAGCAACCGCGAAGCCGCCCACTTCTGCCGATCGATCAGTAGCAGTTGATCGCGGCTCACCGCCAGCAACCAGCGCGGCGGGATCTCCTGGCCAAATACCCGCTCGCTAACCAGCTCTTCCCAGCTTTCGCTGCCCTGGCCATCACCGCCGGTTAGCACCGTGCCCAGCGATGGGTCGTTGATCTGGCAGCCCCAGCTGGTGGCGATCGTGAGCTCCAGCGGATCGACCGCCTCATCACTGGGGTTGAAGCACTCCAGCAGCCACAGCCATGGTTCACCCTTGGCATTGGTGATTTCCCCCAGCAGCGGCAGCTGGTAGGCCTCGCCGCCGATCAGCACCGATTCAGCCCGCGGGGCAAACGCATAGCCCAGGGCTTCACATAGCGGCTGGAAAAACAGCTGCCGCTGCAGCCGCAGCCGCTCGGCTGGATCGTTCGAGATGCCAATTTCGGCTTCCCGCAGCTTTTGCCAGGGTTTACGCAGGGCCTTAAACAGCGCTTCCGGGGTGCTCACCTCGGCGCTGGGATCCTCCTCAAGCTGGGCCTTTGCCTCCTCACCCCAGCGTTCGCGCACCTTCTTGATGTCGCCCGCCAGCACGCTCTCGAGGTAGTGGGCGGAATAGAACTCGTTGGCGTTGCTGATGCCGGGGAGGGCCATGGGTCAGGGTTTACGGAGCGTGAGCAGGGAAGTAATCGGTTCGCTGATGAAGGCCTCTATGGCTGGGGCATGCGCGAACAGGCTCATGCCCCGAAAGTCATCGTCCTTGGTGACGATCGTGTAGCCATTACCGGCGGCAAAATCCCAGATCTGCCTATCGCTTTGACCCTTTAGCTGCACATCCCGAACGTGCATGCTGCCCGGGTATGGCCCGGAGAGCGCCGAGGTGAGACGAGGGCTCAGGTTTTCATCAAGAAGCAAACTGCCCGCCATCGCTTTACTCAGGCCACGGTGAGTTCACTGAGCCGCTTTTCGCGCTCTGCTGCGTAGCGCAGCACCGCTTGTATGTGTTCAGGCTGCAGATCGGGGAAGTCCGCCAGGATCTCCTCCTGGCTCATGCCGCTGGCCAAATACTCGAGCACGTCCGACACGCTGATCCGGGTTCCAGCCACACAGGCTTTGCCGCTGCGAATACCAGAGGTGCAGGTGATCAGAGGGGAAGGGGAACTCATCGCGTCACGGTTGGAGAGGAGGGGCTATTTGAACGCTATGCAGCTTTGGGTGGAAGGGTTGATCAACTGCTGTCGCGGTGCAGCACGGCAACCAATTTGAGATAGGGAGCCGGTTCGATGGTCATCACCTCGTTTACGAAGCGTTCGTGGTCATCGAAGCGTGTACCGATCGTCTTTTGTTCTGCTAGCCGCCGCTTCTCCTTGATTTGCTGGGGCCGTTGATCCGCCGCGAAGCTGATTTGCAGCTGCTGCTCCTGGCGGCCGCGCAGCCGCTTCAGACGTTCGCGCTGGGCCTCCAGCTCTGGCTGCATCCGGGTTGTCCAGAGGTCGCTGCATTTGAGCAGATAGGAGTTGGCTTTTTCCACCGCAAACGGCAGTTGCTGCTGCAGATGTACAGGGATAGGGGCCATGGGGTTGGCATACACCTTGCGGCCTAGCTGCAGCCGCTGGGCGACCGCCTCAAACGGTTCCTCAGCCACCACATTCAGGCCCGTTCCGGCAAAGCGCACCGCCACCCACTCCTGCACCACCGGCACCCCCTTCTGGTTGGGGATCGTGCCTTGAAACACCATCACCACTTCGCCTGGATCGAGGCCTTCACTGAGCTGCAGCACCGGAGCGCAGTGGCGCGGAAAGGTGATCTGGCCGCGATCCGCCAGCCAATCCACCAGGGGGTGCAGATCCCAGAGGTATTCCAGCTCCGGTCTGGCACTTTCCTGGCGGCGGGCCTGCTCCAGGGCGCGCTGCAGAGCCGCCACCTCGGTGCAAACCACTAGCCGCTGGCCGCCTTGGGGCCTCAGCTCCGGTGGATAGCGGTCGTAGCGACGTTGCAGGTCGGGTGGAGGCGTGATCTCCAGCCGCTCTTGCTCTGGATAGGCACGTAAATCAAGTTTTTCTCCGCGTTGATCCATTGCTTCTGCCACAGCGGCAAGGCCCTGGTCCACGTAGGCCCACAGGCTGGGAAAGAGGCTGAATGGTTTGCGCTGCTCCACCTGAATGGCGGCTGTGGTTCTGCTGCTTTCTGGATCCGGCCCTGCGTCGTTATCGATGCCAAACATCTCGGCAAATAGGTTGAGCTCACTGCTTTGCTCGAGGTAGGGCTTGGCATTGGCATCCATGCGGCGCTCTAGGCCTTCGGCATCGCCTGCCTCCAACGCCTTACCGATTTCTTCTTCCTCCACCTCGGCATCAAAAACCCGTAGAAACACCGATGGATCGCCGATGTTGATCTGGGCCTGGTCGTCCTTGCGGATCAGTACCCGCAGGATCTTTTCCGCATCGCCCATCCCCTCACTGCGGGAGCGGGTGAGCAGATAGCGGATCAGCGGTTGCATGGCCTGGCCATAGCGATCAATGCGGCCATTGCGCTGCTGCAGCGTCATCAGCGACCAGGGAATATCGAAGTGCACCAACCGGTGGCTGAGGTAGTGGAGGTTCAATCCTTCTGAGGCCACTTCAGTGGCCACCAGGATCCGAACGGCATCTTTTTCCTGGGCAAACTGCTCCACCACCCTGGTCTGATCCACATCGGCCATGGCGCCATCAAGGCCCAACACGGCCCCAGCGCCGAGCCCCAGATCTGCAGCAAGATGCTCCAACAAAAAACGCTGAGTTTCACGGCGCCCCGTGAAAATCACCAGGCGATCTTTGGGGTCCTTGCCGCGCCAACTCCAATCGGCCTGGATTAGCTGCAGCAGCTTTTGATATTTGGAGAAATCACTGGCATCAATTGCCGCCAGTAGGGGTTCGAGTTCCTGCAGCGCCGCACAATCGGCCGATGATGGCGTAGCCGCTGCCTCCAAGCGCTTGAGCCGATTGCGCACAGTTTCCAGGGCTGCCATCGGGCTTGAGAGCAAGCTTTTGGCCAGGGTGGTTTTGAACAGTTGGCCCGCCTTGGCCTTGGCGTCAGTGTCCGGCAGCTTTAGATCCTTCAGCAGCGCAAATACCCGCTCCTCCCTTTCGCTGGCCTGGCAGTCCACGTCCTTGGTGTCGCGCTCTTGAACGCTGTTGCGCAAATCGGCAATCACGTCCTTACGAAAACGCCGTAGGTAGAGGTCCCTGATGTCCTCTTTGCTGTATTCGCTTGGGTTGGCAATTGCCGAGGGGTCGAGCATTTTCATCAAGCTCGCAAAGCTCTCCGGCTTACCGTCGTGCGGTGTGGCCGATAGCAGGATCAGGGTTTCCGATCGGGTGGCCAGGCGATCCGCCAGCTTCGCTCGCTGGCTTTTCTGCGCTCCCTTAGCCCGCTCAGCCACGTTCTGGCACTCATCAATCACGATGATGTCCCAATTGGCATTGTCTAAATAGAAGCGATATTCGCGGTCATTCTTAAGCGTGTCAACCGAAACAATCGCCTTGTCGTAATAGTGAAAAGGGTTCTGGTTGGTTGGTAAATCCTTGCGGATTCGCTGGATGTTTACGGAATCAAGCCGCACCAACGGAATCGAAAAGCGCGTCCAGAACTCCTTCTGGAACTGCCCCACCATGCTCTTGGTGGTTACCACTAAGATCCGCTTACCCCGGCCGCGGCGGATCATCTCGCTGCAGAGAATCCCGCATTCCAGGGTTTTGCCCAGACCCACCGCATCGGCAATCAGCAGCCGTGCCCGAGGCATGGCCAGGGCCTTAGCCGCAGGCTGGAGCTGATAGGGAAGGGCGTCCATTGCCGCCAGATGCCCCACCGCCAGGGCGGCATCGGTGGGCACCGTGCGGCGCAGGTGGGCCTCCAGAAACAGCAGGCTGTCGCGGTATTGGGGTGAAGGGTCGCTAACTAGGGCCGTTTCCTCTGGTTGCAGCACCTTGAAGCTGCCCGCTGCCTGCTCCACCTGTACCAGGAATCGGGCCTCCTTTTCCCGCAGGAAGGGCGACACCCCCACCACATCCACCACCTGCAGACCATCGGAGCTGCGGCCCAGGCTGCGCACCAGCCATTCGGCGCTGCGGCACTCGATGCGGGCTCCGGGGGCAAGAACGGCTTCTGGCATCAGGTGGGTTTGTTGCGTTGCCTGCTCTAGCCAGCTGCAGTCTGCGTCGAAATGGGGCAAATAGCTGCTATCCCGCAGCCAGTGCAATGGTTTTCAGCCCTCCTTCCCATGCGGATCCTGCATTGTTTGTGCCTGCGGCACTGCCGCGTCGCCTTGGTGTTGTTTGTTCGCTATGGAAAGCCAGGGCTGTTCCACCAGCAGCGAGCAACAGTCTCCTAATAGCCGATAGCAAAAAACTCGTGGTACCTCCACTCTGTGAGGTGGGTCGTCAGCATGCATCTGGCTGCGACCAATAATCTGCTCGAGCACTCAGGCGTTCCCCTTAGCTCTCGCACCATGGGCCCTATCCCGCCTCTATTTGCCCTCGTCACTGGGGCCCTGCTCGCCAGTAGTGCCCTGGCCCAGCAACCTGTTCAGCCCCTGCCAAAAGCGGGTAGCTGCCCCCTCGGTTACTACAGCTCCGGCAGCTATTGCGTGCCCAGCAAGGGAGGGAATACCCGTGGCGCCATTGAGAAGAGCGGCAACAGCTGTCCCCTGGGCTTTTATGGCTCGGGCAACTACTGCGTCAGCAGCCCCAGCAATAACCGCGAAGCGATCCAAAAGACCGGTAACTCCTGCCCCCTGGGCTGGCTCAGCTCCAGCGGCTACTGCGTTAAAAGCCGCTGATTGAGCTGGCCTTTCGTTTCCGCCGCTCTTAGTGTCTGAGGCCCTCTGCCATTTCACTTCTCCAAATCGGGCTTAACCACCATCTAGGCGGGTGGCCGAGGCGAGTACCGCCGATGGGTTGCCCGCCCAGGACGTGGAAAACCTGCGCATCAGGGAGAGCCCCACTGGGGCAAGGGAGTTCCAGATGCCGCCAGTTCTGCCGCCAGAACCTCGGCTGCGGCAAGTTAATGCCAATGCTGGAAAGGACTCTGCCTGGGAGTCCCGCACGCTGATATGACGCGCAGCCGATCCCTGACTTCGTAAGTGCTGGGATTAATGGCCTCGTAGCCCGGGCTTCGAAAGCAGCCACGAAAGTGGAATCCACTTTGAGCATAATTTCACTTTACGGTAGAAGTCTTGCGAGTCGGGCTAGCAACGGCTTTCCGGAAAATATCTATTTATTGTGATAATCCATGCAGCCTTTGTAGTCCGCAGCCTTTAAGCATTTTGCTTCTGATGCTTTGATGTTCTTTTTGGTTGCTTGAGCAGGAGTTCCAACTACCTCCTGAGCTGCGCCAAAGTTCTCGGCATCCGTAGCTTTTAACTTGAGAGCCTCGATGCGTGCCATCTGGGGGTTTGAAATTGCCCATTTTTCAACACTGGGATTTGCAGATAGATATTTCTTGTAACTGCACTCAAACTGCACTAAAATCTTGCTGCATCTCGGCGAAGGGCTTTCTTTTGCTTTGCTTTGAAGCTTGTCGCAATATTCATTGCCTTTAATATGCAAATCATTGCAGGTTTGCTCGTTCCAAAATGAACTATTGACGACTGAGCCCGAGCCGATTGAGCTGTTTGCGGCTGGCCCCGCTTGATAGGTCATCCCTGGGCACATTGTCGAGATATAGTAATCAATTTGGCTTTGCATGCCGGCTCTGTTGCTCATGGCGCCTACTATGGCCGATGCGAAATCGGTTGACATCATTAAATTCGCAGATATAGTCTTTCTAAGCTGTTGATTAGCTTCGTCGATAGAAGCGCCTCTCTGACGTGCGCCGCACCAGGCTGCGGCGCCGGCTTGTGAGGGATCACCAAAGGCCATTAATGGGGCGGCTGAAATCAGGATCGTCGTCAGAGATCCCATGATCCAGGGGATTCTGCCAGTCAAGTCCAATAAACTTTTTGGGTTTTTCATATTTGCTCAGGCTGTGTAAAATCTACCCCACCAGCAAGCTTTGGCCAGTCAATAATCTGTTTCTCTTCCTTGAATAAGACGATGGATGTCGGTTTCATGGGAGGGGGGTATCACTTGCCCGCGTTGGTAACAGGCCGCTGCTTCGATCGCTTAATTCTGAAAATCAATCCCTGCCAATTCAATCTGGCAAGGGTGTCGGGCGCTCCAGGTGCTCAGGCAGCATCAGTCCGGCCAGTACGGCGTCCTCAAGATCCAGGTGATCTAGCGGCAGCCTGGTCAACCCCAGCACGTGTGTGGCCAGGCGCTGGCGATGCACTCCGCCACGTAGGGCCTTGCCGCAGTTGCCGCACCATGCTTTCAAGGCGGAGCCATCGGGGAGCCAGCGGAGCATCGGCCGTTGTCCGCCAAGTCGGTTTTTATTTGATTGCCTGCAGCCGCAGATCGGGCCGAACTGGGCGCGGCTCCCCTCCGGGGGGAGGGCTGCCAACTCCAGAATGGAGAGCGCCTGGAGGTCCTCCTCACCTGGCCTGGGGTCGAGGATGAAGCCTGGTTTTCGGGCAGTGGTGTGGCTAGTCATTTGGTGCGTTTCGAGGGTTGATCGCAGCCGGTTGCCTTGAGTAGCAGGCTCATGGAGCCGACCGCGGCAGAAAGCTGACCGGCATCCAGTGAGACCTGCATTAGATGTTCGATTTGCTCCAGCTTTTGGCTCAGATAATCAGGTCGGTCTTGGTCAAATCGGGCCCGGAGTCTCCGTACCGCCTCGGCGTGATGATCCTCGAAGGCTCGCTCAGTCACCCCCCAGTATTCCGAGACTAAAAGAAGCATCGCCGGGCGGGTCCGGCAGAGGCCGATCCATTCGAGAACTTGCTGGGTCCGCATCTCGAGGACGGGTTTGGTGGCTCTCGGCCCCACCACAGCTTTGTGGAGCGGGTGCGCTTTTGCCCAGGCCGCCCATTCCGCGGAATCCTTGTTGGGAATTTGGGGGAAAGTCATTTACACATTATCGCGGTTATTCCAACTCTGGTGGTTTGAAATAGCAGTGCAGATCAGATTTATCTCCCGGCAGGTGTAAAGCCGGTTGCTTTTGGGGTTGCGCGGGGGAGTAGCCCCGAACAGGCGAACAAACACGGCGGCAATAGTGGCGCCGGCCAAGCCGGTGGCCTTCCCCCGCTGCTGCCAATCGCTTAGGGGGTGCCGGGGCACAGCGGCAGGGGACGGATCCATGGGTGGTTGGCGATACGGGGGCAGATGGGTGGGGTTGTTGGGGCCGTGGTGCTTGGGCGCTGGCTGATCGGGGGGGAGACGAGAGATGGCGGGGGCAACTGTCACCACCTGGCCATGGCTCTTGAGGATGTCCAGGATTTCGGCCTGCGCCCTGCGGTCGCCTGCGGCGGCCCGGGTCACCTGGGCAGAAGCGGCCTCGGGGTTTCCGAGGTGCTCGTATTCGAGCAGGCCCATCTGGATTAAGGCCTGCGCCAGGGCGCTGAAACTGGCCGCTCGGAAACAAAGCTCGAGATCGGCAGGGCACCATGGCCGGTCGAGGGAGGGGTAAGCAAGAACGGTGCGGGCAATCATTCCTCCTCTCTGTAGCAATCGGCCCAGGTGCGAGCAGGAGCGCTCAATTCGGCAACAACCGGCACGGGCCTTATTGCCTCTGATACCGGAATCACCAGGGCATCTTCTGGTGGTGCCCAATTGAATTGGAATGCCTCCAGTAGTGCCTCCCGATAAAGGTCAAGGTGTTGCTCGGGCACGGACAGCACCACCTCGTCGTGCAGGAAGCAGCGAACCTGGGAGGCGATCTCCAAGGGCAAGCGGAGAATCCCCTCGGCCATCCACTCACGGGTGGTGCTTTGACCCAGGTAGGCGGGGGCCTGGGTGAAGGCCTTGCTATCCCCTACGTAAGGGCCCTTTTTGTGGTGGCCGGTGTACAGCTTGCGCCCAAAGCCGTTATTTAGGGCCCCACCACGCTCGGCAATGCCCACAACCCGGTCAATCCAACGGTGCACAGCGGCATGGCTGTGCTTGTGCGCAGCCAGGAAGCTCTGGCACTCGGCCAAATCGATGCCGGTTTGGTTCTGCATCCCCCGGGCCTGTTGGTTGTAGCGAGTGCCGTGGCCCAGGGCCTTTGCAGCATTTTTAGAAATGCCGAATTGATCCGCCAGAACTCGATTGATGTCCACCCCGGCATCGAATAAATCCAGGTAGCCGGGATCTTGGCTCCATACGGCAACAGCCCGGGCATCGGCCTTGCTCAGGTCGATTGCCAGCAGCAGGTGGTCATCGGCATCGGGCAGAAAAATCTCCCGCTCGACAACCTTGCCGTCGCGTTTGCCCAGCACGGTGAGCCCTGGGTTGGTGATGCCGCAGCGACCCGTGGCCTGGCCAGGGAACACCGTGGGGTGCACTCGATCGCCAGTGGCATACCGGAGAACATTGCTGAAAACGGTGCGGCTGCCCACCAGCCCGGCGATGGTCTCGCAGAGATCCCCCACGGCCGGGTTGTCGGCATGCTCAGCAGCAATCCCCTGCAGCACGTCGGCCTTGATGCAAGGTGCACCGCCCGGGGTGGAGGGCAGGGCAATGCCGAGATCAGCAAAGGCCGCGGCGATGGCAGCCTTGCCCACATCCGTGGCGTGGGGGGAGCTCCATTTCCCCTTTTTGTCCTGGGTGCGCTTGGGCAACCCGATGGCCTCGAGCTGCAGTGCACCAGCGGCCACGCGCTCCTGCCGAGCAGCCTCCCGGCTCTCGATCTCAGGGCGATCAATGCGGAAGCCCACCAGGGTGATGCCATGCACCAGCCGGCCCATCAGCCGCATTTCCCTGGCTTGGTAGGGGCTGAGTTGGCCGCCGGGGCACTGGCTGTCAAACACGGCCCGGCCAGCGGCAACATCCCCGTGCAGGTAGGCGTTGTAATCGGGGTCGCCCTGGGGAATCAGCTCATAGCCGGCCACCTCCAGCTGTTTGGGGCTGCCGGTAATGCCAGCGGCCTTGGCCGCAGTGCGGGCCAGCTTGGCCAGATCATCCGTCTTGCCGGGCAGGCCGCGGCGTTCTGCTGCTGCATTTAGCCCCAGCTGGCGGATGTACTGCTCTGGCTCCAGATCATCCCGATTGGGGTGGGCCAGGGTTTCCAGCACCATCGTGTCGACCAGTCGGCCCTGCTCACTCAGCTCCAGCAGGGGCATCCCGTGGTGGTGGGCCAGGGCCAGGAAGTCAAAGCCAAAGCCGTTGTGGGCCACCAGTGGGCCGCCGTACTCGAGCAGCTGCTGCGGGTCGGTGTTGTTGCCGTGGTCAGTGCCTACCAGCCGGACAAAGGGGGTGGCCGGATCGGGGGTGGCCCATAACTGATCGGCGCTGCAGGTTTCCAGGTCGATCACCAGGGGATCAGTACCACCCGGAATCACCAGGTGGTCAGCCGGGGGAGCGGAGACAGCCTCAAGCATGAGATCAAGGGCTGGCTCGGATGCCTTTTTTGCCGTCTTTTTAGGAGTCGCCGTGGCCGGGTCAGCCGGGGTTTTGTCAACCGAACCATCAACCTGGGGCTCGGCACTTTCGGCACTTTCGGCACTTTCGGCACTTTTGGTGCATTGCAGAGGTCTTGGAGAATTTGAAGGTGTTTGTGTAAGAGGCTGGGAACAGGGCAAAAGTGCCGAAACCGCCGAGGCCCCCCGTGACAACGTGGGTAGATCGCCCGCCCCCACTGCGTTTGGGACGCTCGGCACTTTTTCACCCCCACCAGCCTTAAAAAGTGCCGAACCCTGGTCGTCAAGGCTGACTATTTGACTTGGAGTTTTGTCATCCCCCCCGCTCGGCACTTTTTGAGGGCCGTCATCGGCTGTTTCTGGGGTGCCCCAGCTGTCCTGCCAGTCGGGTCGTTTGACCAGGTTGTAGAGCTGCTTGCCGCCTAAAGGTTTGAACGTCCCAACACCGGTATCGCGCACCCGCTCGAGGAACTTGTTGCGCCCCAGGTGCATGCCCTTACGGCCGCCCTGCTCTGTCTCGGTCCACTCCACATAGAGGTCGTAAAGGGCTGTGCCGGCCAGGCAGGCCTTGCCCCGATCGCCCGGGGTGGTGCAAGTGGCCAGGAACATCCGCACCTTGTCGACACGGGTGGCGAAGTACTGCATCCGCTCAGGGTCCTGACTCAGGAAGTGGCCCCGCTGCTTGCGCTTCTGCAGGGCCTCCACCATCAGCCGGATCACCCCCGGCAGCTCCTGGCCAATGATCCGATCCTCGATCGTGGGGTCCTCGGCCCCCTCAAAAGAGAAAGGGAAGCTGAATGGTGCCATCCTCGACATCAAGGCCGAGCTGGCATCGCTCGTGGCGGGGATCTTGTTGGCGCTGAACATCAGCATGGCCTGGTTCCGCATATCGAACCGGTTTTGGTTTTTTCGTTGAGCCGAGAAAACATCGCCGCCCGTCAGGCACTTGATCAGGGAGATGTCGTGGAGATCCCCCTCGGGCAAGTCGGCAAAGCTGTTCAGGACCTTGCCGAACAGGCTTGAGCTGGCGAACTTGTCGTCCCCGCCCTTGCTCAGGTCGTGCAAAGAGATGCTGCAGCTGAGCTCCTCGCCAACAATCGCGTTGGTAATCCGGATCCAGGTGGATTTGCCTGAGCGGGTTAGGCCGTACAGAAACAGGATTTTGCTGGGCCAGGCCGAGAGATCCAGCATCTGGCTGCAGACATCCAGCAGCCCCTCTAGCTGCCCTGGGGCCACGTCCTCAATCCATTTCAGGAAGGTTGGGCACTTGGCCTGGGGATCCCAGTTGTGGGGGATCTGCACCAGCGTTAGATAGGCAGGGTCATGGGGCTTGAGCTCCAGCGTGCGGGCATCGAGCAGGCCATTGAGGAAATTGATGATCGGCTTGGGCTGCTGGAAGGGAATCACCAGCCCCTCGGTTTTCAGCCTGGCCACCGCCATCTTGGAAAGGGCTGCCAGGTGCTCCAGCTTGAAATCGTTAGCCAGCAGGTCAGAAATCACCCGGTCCCACCAAAGGGAAGCGCCGTTGTGATACACCCCGCCCTGGTAAACAGCCACTGAGATGTCGCCAGCCAGGGCCAGGTTGTGCTCAGTCAGCAGGAACTCCAGGCAGTCGTAGGGCTGGAAATTGGAGCCATCAAAAAAGCCTGAGCCCCGGGCGGGTGGCCTGGGCTTGGGCAGGGTTTTGAACTCAGCTGCATTGGCCATCAGGCTGCGCAGCAGATCCACCCGTTTGGCCTCAACCTGCTGCCGGCCCAGCACGTCATCCAGCCCGGCCTTGCCTCCACCAGGCAGCTGCAGGAATTGCACGGAGCGGGCCTGCATCTCGATCATCAGGTGCTCCTGGAGCCGTCTGGCAGCAGACCAAACCCCGTAGTTGGTGGCCACATCTGCGTCGAAGCAGATCAGCACATCCCGGCCCTCCGCCTCCAGGGCCATCAGGTCTTCACTGGGGCTTTGGTCTTGGCTCCAGCCCCAGCAGCCGGCCATGCCCACGGGCACGGCTAGGGGGTGCGCTGTATCCAGCACGCTGGCCGCGGCTTGGAATTGCTTGGTGCCCTCCACCAGCAGCAGCGGGATGGTGCGGCTGCCCATGTGATCGGCAAACCCGGCATCAACGCCGAGAAATCCACCGCTGCCCTTGGGGAATAGGTATTTGCGGGGGCGGCCGTCTTTAAGGGTGATCGGGGTGTCGGGCCTTATCTGGGGCACCTGCTTGCCGGTAACCGTGGTCCAGGTGGTGGCCATGCACGGCACGGCCTTTTTGCCCCAGCAGGTCAACTCCGCAGGCAGCCCCTCCACGGTGGTGATGGTGCGCCACTGGGCCTGGCGGCCTTGATCCACGGCACTGGCCGCCAGCAGCTTTTTATGTGCATCGCTGAGATAGCCGGGCCCTGCCACCACCTCCACGGCGGTATCGATCACCCGGGTTGCGCCCCTGACGGTGACCTCCCTTGCCCCCTTGGCCGCCTTGGCAACAAGCTCATGTTGGTTGGCCATCAGCCGCCAGGGGGTTGCTGTGGTGCCTGGGGTCGCAATGGGTCAGGCAGCTGACGCAGCTGGGCGATTCGCTGCTCCACTGCGTGGAGATCCCACCGCCGGGGTGACTTGGTGGTGAGGCCGTTGCGGAAGTGCACGCCCTCCTCAAACAGTCCCTGCTTTACCCAGCGGCACAAAGTGGAGCTACTAACTCCGAGCACGACAATTGCCTGCCCGGTAGGCACAAACTCCCTATGGGGAGTCGCCTTAGCTGTTTTCATCCGTAACGCGGGCTCTAGCGCCCGCCGTTCCTCATCCCTTCTGCGTGTCAGCCATTGCGGCCGTGAGTGCCACTGCAAACCGGGTCAATAGCTTGGAGCTACGGCCCTGATCGGGCCACTCCCACTGCCCTGGGGTTTGAATCCCACGGGCCCAGAACTGGGCTACCAGTGCCTCAGCTCCTCGGCGATTCACACCAACTGGGGTGCGTAACCGCTTTATTGCGGTGGAGCGCAAGAGGGCTTTGGCTTGCTCGATCAGGGATTGCTCCCGGCTCGGCTTATGCAGCGGCGGGGTTGGCTTGCGGGGCGGTTGCACAGAGGGGGGTGAGGGTTATCTCGCTACGGGCCGGGTGCTCCAACTGTGTTGGTCCGGCGTGTCACTTCTGACAACGTAGTCCAAATGCCCCATATGTGCCATCTGCTCCCATCTGGCACCCCCATAGGTGGGGTATCACCCCGCAAGTGCATGGGCTTGCTGTAGCCGGGCCGCGGCAGCAGCAACCGCCTGGGCAACCTCGAGATCACTGGCCCAGGCCCCGTAGTGCTTGAGATGCACCGCCACCGTGTGGCCCATCAGCTTGGCTAGCACCCGGGGGCTCAGCCCATGGAGCTGGCTCCCCCGCCATGCATAGGAGTGCCGCAACGAGTAGGGGATCAGGTGCCCCTGGCCAGTCTCGGCAGCCTCCCGGCGGATCTCGCCCCAGGCCGGCACTCGATCCTCTAGGTAAGCCCCCAGCCTGGTGCTCATCGGCGTGCCCACCGTGGGCACGGGCAAGGCATCTGCCCCCCGCTCAGCCAGCAGGGCCAGCAGCTCGGCCCCCAGGCCTGCAGCCCCAGCAGGATCGAGGGGTTGCACCGGCCGATCGGCGGATTTGCCAGCAGCGTTGCGCTTCACCCCCAGCACCCGTAGCCCGCCCTGGCCATCCGGTGAGCAGAGGCCAATCTCAACTGGGCGCAGGCCAAAGGTGCCGGCCAGGCCGACCGCCAACCGCCACTTGGGGTCGGGGGTGGCCCGGTAGAGCCTCAGCAGCTGGTGATCGAGCAGGGGGGCACCCGCCTCAGGTCTATCCAGCCGGCGGCCCACCAGATCGGTGAGCTTGGCCGGGGGCAGGTAGCGCCGGGGGGCGGCGCAGTGCTCCACGGCAAACCGCAGAAATCGGGCAGCGGTGCCCAGCCGCTCCCGTCGGCCGTTGCAGCCCGGGGCAGTGGGGTGCGCCTCGAGTAGGGCCTCGAGCACCGCTTCGCCATCCCGGGGTTGGCGGTGCTTGCGGAGCAGCACCTCCAATGTCTCTGCCACGTGGCGCTTGTGGTGTCGGCTCCAGGTAAAGGGCTTCACCGTGCCGCTGGAGATCTGCTGCGCCCGCCAGCGCTCGGCGGCCTCGGGCCAGTCAACGGCCCCGTCCCGCATCGCCGCGGCCGATTGCCCAGCCCCGGCAGCATCCACCAGGGCGATGGCAGGGGCCAGCCCGATCTGCTGCTCGGCCATGGCTAGGGCCACCCGCTCCACCAGCGCCAGCAGGGCAGGGCCCGAGCTTGGGCTCCAGGGCGTGGGCAAGGTGGCGCTGCTGCGGGTGCCATCGCTCCAGCGCCTGGTGATCTGGGTGCGGCCGCCCCGGTGGGGGCCCAGGCTCCAGCCCCGGCCGTGGGTGCTCTTCACCAGCTGGCGGAGTTGCTGCTCCCAGGGCTTGGCGGCTAGTCGGGCCATGGCTGATCGAGGTGGGATCGAGTGGCCGCAGAAACGGCGGCATTTGCGGCCGCAGATGGCCGCAGATGAAACTTACCCACTGGGTCGACCCCCTTGCAAGACCCCCGTCGGGGCAGGGGTTTTAGCCCTGTTTTCTAGTAGGCGTCCTGCATCTCGTAGAAGTCGGGCTGCACGTAGTCCTTGCGCAGTGGAAAACCCCGCCAATCCTCTGGCATCAGGAGCCGCTTGGGCTGGGGATGGCCCTCGAATTCGATGCCATACATATCGAAGGTTTCACGCTCCTGCCAGTCGGCTCCCCGAAAGAGTCCGTAAAGGCTGGGGATTGTGGGCTTGTCGTTGCGAGCCACGGCCACCTTGAGCCTCACCTCTTCCGGCTTGGTATTGGCCAGGGGCTTGCCTTCGGCATCTATCTGGGCGCTGAAGGAGCCGAGTTTGACCAGGTTGTAGAAGCTCACGAGCTTTCCTCCCGGGCCTTCGTCGTAGCCGCCCTGGCACTGCAGGTAATCGAAGCCATGGGCCTTTAGGGCAGTGGCCACCAGCGGCAAAAAGGCCGCTTCCACCCCCAGAATTTCGATGCCCAGGTGATCACTGCCAAGGGCCTCAGCCTCAAAGCCCTGGCCGGCCAGCCATTGGGCCACTGGTCCGGGTTGGGTTTCTTCAGGCATCGATTTTCTCTGGTTGGGGCTGGGTGGCGCCCAGGGGGAGGCCAGCGGCGGCAGCCAGGGCCCTTTGCTGGGTTTCGGCGCGCAGGTAGCGGCCATCCACTATCGGTTCAATGGCCTTCATCTGGTGGCTGACCGTGCAGTAGCGGTGGGTCTGCTGGAGGTTGCCCCGTTCAGCAAGCGCCTCATTGCCCACTTTTTTGCGCAGCTTGATCACCGCATCAAAGATCGCCTCGGGCCTGGGCGGGCAACCCGGCAGGTAGAGGTCAACTGGGATCAGCTTGTCTACGCCCCGCACGGCCGTGGTGGAGTCGGCGGAAAACATGCCACCAGTAATGGTGCAGGCACCCATGGCAATCACATATTTGGGCTCGGGCATCTGCTCGTAGAGCCGCACTAGGGCGGGGCCCATCTTCATGGTGACCGTGCCCGCCACGATCAATAGATCGGCCTGGCGGGGGCTGGAGCGGGGCACCAGGCCAAAGCGGTCAAAGTCGAAGCGGGAGCCGATCAGGGCAGCGAACTCAATGAAGCAGCAGGCCGTGCCATAGAGCAGGGGCCAGAGGCTGCTGAGCCGGGCCCAGTTGTGGATGTCGTCGAGGGTGGTGAGGATCACGTTCTCGGAAAGATCCGAGGTGACAGCTGGCGCGCCCACCGGGTTGCAGCTGGCTGCACGCAGGTCGCGCAGGGCGTCGATCGAGGGGGATTGGGTCATGGGGAAATCCGGTTCAGCTCCACTCGAGGGCGCCCTTGCGCCAGGCGTAGGCAAGGGCCACCACCAGGATGGCAATAAAAATTAGGGCCTCGATGAATGCCAGCAGGCCAAGACGGTGGAAGGCCACCGCCCAGGGGTAGAGGAAAACGGTCTCCACGTCGAAGATGACGAAGACCAGGGCAAACATGTAGTAGCGGATATTGAATTGAATCCAGGCGCCACCAATGGGCTCCATGCCCGATTCATAGGTGAGTTCCCTTTCGCCTTGGCGGCTTTTCGGTGCCAACAACTTGTTGGTAACCAGTGCCAAAACGGGAACGGCAGCCGAAATCAGCAAAAAGCCGAGAAAGGCGTCGTAGCCGGAGAGCACGAACATGCGGACCAGGCCAACCTGCTCTGCAGTCTGGCATCTGCGATTCAGGCTTGGGCGTCGATACAGTTTGTTCAGCCCAACTGCGGTTAAGGGATGCAGGACGACGCGCAAGAAGAAGTGGGGCTGGAGGAGGGCCTAGAGAAGGATCTAGAGCCCCAGGACCCTGCCCTTGAGGCGATTGATCACCGCTTCGAGTGCCGCAGTTGTGGTTTCGTCTATGACCCGGCCGAGGGGGTCAAGAAATACGGAATTACGCCGGGGGTGCCCTTCCTTGAGCTAGATCCGTCCAGCTTCCGCTGCCCGGTTTGCCGCAGCAAGACCGCAGCTTTCATCGACATTGGCCCGCGCAACAAGCCCAGCGGGTTTGAGGAAAACCTTGATTTCGGCCTGGGGGTGAACCGACTGACTCCTGGGCAGAAGAATGTGTTGATCTTTGGCGCCTTCGCCCTGGCGGTTGCCTTCTTCCTTTCCCTCTATTCGCTTCGCTGAAGACCCATGCGCCGCTATCTCTCACCTCTGCTCAGCCTGGGGCTAGCCCTGTTCCTGGGCTTCGGCCTCAGCGGCTGCGTTACCACCGGTTTGCCCACGGCTACCACCAGCCCCTGGCAGGCGGTGCCACTGGCCACCAAGGCCAACCCGCTTGATGTGGCATTCACAGATGCCAACCACGGCTTTCTGGTAGGCAGCAACCGTCTGATCCTGGAAACCAACGATGGCGGTGCCAGCTGGGCTGAGCGGGCCTTGGATTTGCCTGAGGAGGAAAACTTCCGGCTGATCAGCCTTGATTTCCGCGGCGATGAGGGTTGGATTGCGGGCCAGCCCGGCTTGCTTCTGCACAGCACCGATGCTGGCCAAAACTGGAGCCGCCTCTTCCTGGATACCAAGCTCCCCGGAGAGCCTTACCTGATCACGGCCCTCGCTGCCAATACGGCTGAGTTGGCCACCAATGTGGGCGCCATCTATGAAACCAGCGATGGCGGCAATAGCTGGCAGGCCAATGTGGCTGATGCGGCTGGCTCCGTGAGGGATCTGCGCCGGGGATCAGCCGGTGAATACGTCAGTGTCAGCAGCCTGGGCAATTTCTTCGCCACCTGGAACCCCGGCGATCCGATCTGGACCCCCCACCAGCGGGTCAGTAGCCAGCGGTTGCAATCGATTGGCTTCCAGCCCGATGGTGCCCTGTGGATGCTGGCCCGGGGAGCCCAACTGCGTTTTGGCGCCGATCCGGCCAACCCAGAAGACTGGAGCAAGCCTGTAATCCCGATCACCAACGGCTATGGCTATCTCGACATGGCCTGGGACCCCCAGGGCTCGATTTGGGCCGGTGGGGGCAGCGGCACCCTGTTGGTGAGCCCTGACCAGGGCAAAACCTGGCAAAAGGACCCCGTGGGAGCGGTCCAACCCACCAACTTCACCCGCATCAGCTTCCTGCCCGATGGCAAGGCTTTTGTCCTGGGTGAGCGGGGTTCCCTGCTGCGTTGGGTGGGCTAGCGCCAACTTCTGTAACCAAGGGCCAGACCGACTCCCATCGTCTGCTCCCAGACCCTTAGGATCGACTAGCTGAACGCTTACCGCTATGGCTGCCGGCTCAACAGGAGAACGTCCGTTCTTCGAAATCATCACGAGCATCCGTTACTGGGTCATCCATGCGGTGACCCTGCCTTCCATTTTCTTGGCTGGCTTCCTATTCGTGTCTACAGGATTGGCCTACGACGCCTTTGGGACTCCCCGCCCTGATGCCTATTTCCAGGCTCAGGAAAGTAAGGCTCCTGTGGTGAGCCAGCGTTACGACGCCAAGAGCTCCCTCGATTTGCGCTTGCAATAAGTCATGACCCAAGCACCCATTTCCACCACCCCCCGCAACTACCCGATCTTTACGGTCCGGTGGCTGTCTATCCACGCCCTCGGTATTCCCACGGTGTTTTTCCTGGGAGCCCTGGCCGCCATGCAGTTCGTTCGTCGCTGAGGCCATGCAACGCACCCCCAACCCCAACAATCTGCCGGTTGAGCTGAACCGTACAAGCCTTTATTTGGGCCTGTTGTTTGTGTTCGTCACCGGGATCCTGTTCTCCAGCTATTTCTTCAACTGATCAGGAGCACTTCCGATGAGCGGTAAAAAATCAAACTTGCCTGACGGCCGGATTCCCGATCGCCTGCCCGATGGCCGCCCAGCGGTGGCATGGCGTTCTCGCTGGACCGAAGGGGTGCTGCCCCTCTGGCTGGTGGCCACGGCCGGTGGCATGGCAGTGATCTTTGTGGTTGGTCTGTTTTTCTACGGCGCCTACGTTGGCGTTGGTTCGGCCTAAACCTTTCCCTTCGCAGCCCCATTCTTTTTTAGGCACACAGATTTTGGATCTGCAAACCCCCGGTGGATGGCCCAAGCCTCTCCACCAGGGGTTATTTGCTGACAAGGCCCATGGCTAAAAAGCGAACCCTGTTGAATAACCGGGCCCTCACCTTGCTGGTGGGAGGGCTGCTCAATGCCTATGGCCAGGTAGTTTTGTTGACCTCTCGCCTGAGGATAGAGGCCGATCCCGAGCTGGATCTCCTCGTTAAAAGTAGTGGCGAGCCGGTGATTTATGCCCTGTGGCATAGCCATGTTTTTTTTGTGCCGTTGCTGCGTAGTTACGAGCGCCGGCCGGTTTCAGTGCTGCTAAGTGCCCATCGCGACGCCCAAATTGTGGGCGTGGCCGCGCGGTTGCGGGGTATTCGCCTGGTGGTGGGCTCTTCCACCCGCGGCGGAGCCCGGGCCTACCTGCAGTTGCTGAGGGTTTTGCAGCAGGGGCAGTCCGTTGGCATTACCCCCGATGGCCCCAAGGGACCACGGGAGCTGGTGAAGCCTGGGGTCATCCACCTGGCCCAGCAATCGGGTTGCGCCGTCGTGCCGGTGGCCCTGGCCTGTTCAAGGGTGCATCGCCTTAGGTCCTGGGATTGCACCTTCCTGCCCCTGCCGTTTTCCAGGGCTGTTTTTGTCTTGGGGGCCCCTATTTATTTTTCAGCGGATGCCCCGATCGAGGCTTTGCAGGATGAGCTAAATCGGGCGATGGAGTCCACGGTGGGTCGCGCCCAGGCCAGGATCACTGGTCCCCAGCCAGGCTTGGTCGGTACCAGCCATGGGTAGAACCCCTTCCTGGGCCGGATCAGGGTTGTTGCTGCTCTATCGCACCCTTTGGTTGGGCCTCACCCCTGTGGCCTTGGGCTTGCTCGTCTGGCGCCTGCTGCAGGGTAAGGAGGATCCCCGGCGGATCCAGGAACGCCTGGGCTGGGCAACCCTGCGGCGCCCCAAGGGCCCTCTTGTTTGGTTCCATGCCGCCAGTGTCGGAGAGCTCAATAGCCTGCAGCCCGTTTTTAGGGAGTTGCAGGATTTTCCGGTAAGCCTGTTGGTCACAACGGTGACCCGCAGCTCGGCGGGCTTGGCCAGGGAGCTTTTGCCTGAGGGGGTGCTTCATCAATACGTGCCCATTGATCACTGGCTCTGTTGGCTGCCATTTAGGCGCCATTGGCGAGCTGAGCTGGGGGTGTTGGCCGAGGCCGAGCTGTGGCCAGAAATTGTCCATGCCATGCCCCACCTCAAGGTGATTAATGCCCGGATGAGCGGCGCCTCGTTTAGGCAACACCAGCGGGCCAGTTGGTTTTCGAGCTGGTTAATGGGCCGTTTTGAGACTTGCTTGGCCCAATCGGAGCAGGATGCCGAGCGCTTTCGGCGCCTGGGGGCGCCGCAGGTGCAGGCCACGGGCTCAACCAAGCTGGATGCCGATCCCCTGCCTGTCGATCGCCGGATTGTGGATCGGCTGCAGCAGGTGTTTGGAGCTCGGGCCGTGGTGCTTCTCGCCAGTACCCATGCGGGCGAGGAGCAGCTCCTGCTGGATGCCTGCCCCTGGATCTTTGGCCCGCAACCAAGCCCGGTGGCGCTGTTGATTGCTCCCCGCCATCCCCAGCGGGCACCTGAATTGCTGAAGCTCCTGCCGGGTGCTCGCCTTTGGAGTCGGATCGCCCCAGGCGAAAGGGCTGTTGATGATGAAGCTGTTGATGGGGAAGCAGCTGATGGGGAAGCAGCTGAAGGGCTCGCGGCAGATGTGGTGATCGCTGATTGCCTAGGAGCGATGGGTGCCTGGATCGAGGCGGCTGCGGTGGTGGTGATCGGGGGCAGTTTTGAGCCTGGAGGTCGGTCGATTGGTGGCCATAATCCCCTTGAGCCCGTGGCCCTGGGCAAGCCGGTGGTTTGTGGGCCCGACATGGCCAACTTTTCCGATTTGGCAGGTGTCTTGGCCGATAGGGAATTGCTGTGGTCCTATCCCACGCCAGCGGCTGCCTGGGCTGGGGTTCAGCACTTGCTCGAGCGGGATTGCGGCGGCCAGGGCCCTAGACCTTCCGGACCTAGCCAAGCCCCTCACTTCGAGGGCCCCTCCCGCCAGATTGCCCAGCAAATCAAGCAATTTCTGGGCAAAACCGGCGCGAAAGCGGATAGTTCGGCCGGAAGTCTTTGATGCCAATCCCAGCACCCCGATTTTGGTACCAACGGCGCCTGAGCCCCCAGGCGGCGGCTCTTTTGCCCTTTGCATGGCTTTACCGCCTGGGGCTGCATCTGCATCACCGCAGCATTCGCCCGGTGCGACTGCCCGTACCGGTGATTTCGGTGGGAAACATCACCTTGGGCGGCACTGGCAAAACCCCATTGGTGATTGCCTTGGCCCGCGCCTTGAGCGCCCAGGGTTTCGCGGTGGCTGTCCTGCTGCGGGGCTACGGCCGCCAGGGCAAGGAACCTCTCCTGGTGCAGGCTTCCATGGCCTATCAGGCCGTTGGCGATGAGGCGCTCGAATACGCCCAACAATTACCTGGGGTGCAGGTTTGGGTGGGATCCAACCGCACCTGCAGTGCTCACCTGGCGATCGACAACGGCGCCAATCTGCTGTTGCTCGACGATGGTCTCCAGCACTGGCCTTTGCAGCGCAATCTTGATCTGACCCTGCTGGATCGTCGCCACGGCGTTGGCAATGGCCAGGTGTTTCCCGCAGGACCCTTGCGCGAACCCCTGGGCCAGCTGGCAAGGGCCGACATTTTGGTGCTCACCGGCCCTGCCCCTGCTGGCCCCATGGACCGACGGATCAGGTATCACTGGCCGGTTAAAAAGCCCAGCTTCGAGTTGACCTATCAGCTAGAGGTGCCGGCCGATCTTTTTGGCAGACAGCTGTGGGCTTTTTGCGGGATAGGCCTGCCGCGCAAGTTTTTTGAGGCCCTGGGCGCCGCTGGCTTGAAGCTGCTGGCCACGGAGAGCTTTGCTGACCACCACGCCTATTCTGAGCAGGAGTTGGCGCGTTTATTGGCTGTGGCCCAAGCCCATGACGCCCTGTTGGTCACCACGGTGAAGGATGCCCAGCGGCTGCCGGCTGCCTATCGCTCCTCTGTGAGGGCCATCCCCATGCGGCTGGAAACTGGGGCCCTAGATGCCCTGGTGGCCCAAATATTGGAGCGGATCGGCAATGGCTGAGGACGGGCCCAGGATTTTGCTTGTGGCCGGGGAGGCTTCTGGGGATCTCCATGGCGGTGCCATGCTCCGGGAGCTCCGCCGCCTATTGCCTGGGGTGCAGGTTGTGGGTGTGGGCGGTGACAACCTGCGGGCCCAGGGCATGGAGACCTTGGCGGATGTGAGCACCCTTTCGGCCGCTGGCCTGGTGGAAATTGCGGCTTCTATCCCCAGGCATTACCGGGTGATGGAGATGCTGAAGCAGCAAATGGATCAACATCGACCCAAGGCTGTGGTCTTGGTTGACTATCCCGGCTTTAACATGTTCGTGGCAAAGGAAGCCAAAAAAAGGGGAATCCCGGTCTTCTTCTACATCGCCCCCCAGGTTTGGGCTTGGGGTAAGGGCCGGGCCAAAACCATGGCCCAGTTGATTGATCGCCTTGCCGTGATCTTTCCCTTTGAGGAAGAGATTTTCAATAGATATGGCCGAGCTGTGGCCAGCTATGTGGGCCATCCATTGATGGATAGCCTCAAAACGAGCCGCAGCCCTGGTGAAACTCGCCAACTCCATGGTTTTGATCTGCAGCAACCATTGTTGGTGTTGATGCCGGGTAGCCGGCGCTCCGAGGTTCACCTGTTGTTGCCAGCCATGTTGGGGGCCGCCCAGCAGCTCAAGGCCGATGGCTGGCAGGTGGCCCTATTGAAAGCACCCACCATTTCCGAGTCCTTTTTGAAACGGAGCCATGGCAAGGGTCCATTCCCAGTGCCAGTGGTAGAGGGTGACGCCTACAACCTGTTGGCAGCCGCTGATGCGGGGGTAATTGCTTCGGGGACGGCCACTTTGGAGGCGGCTCTTCTGGGATGCCCCCACGTAATTCTCTATCGCTTTTCGCTGATTACCTATCTATTGGGGAAACTATTTATTCGCCATCGCACAATGGGGCTGCCCAATGTGATTTTGGGTCGTCCGTTTTTCCCGGAATTGCTCCAGCGTCGGGTCACCCCTGCCAATATTGTGCGGGCCGTGGCCCAAATGGCTGCAAATCGCCAGGCCTGTGGCCAGGCCGTAGACCAGTTGCGAAGCGCCATGGGGCAGCCTGGAGCCTCTGATAGGGCTGCCCATGAGCTTGCTAAGCTAATCAAATGAACAGATCTAATGACCATATCTAATTCGCCAACCCCTGCCAAGTTGGAGCCCAAATCATTCTATTGGCGGCTGGCGATTTATGGCCGTCGTTATTTATGGCCCACCTTTGCATTTGCCCTGTTCTTTAACCTTCTCTACGGCGCATCTACCGGCTTTGTGCCCCTGGTAATTCGCTATCTATTCGACGAGGTTTTGCCCTCCCAGGATCGAGTTCGGCTCTACAGCGCTCCTGTGGCGATTGTGGTGGTTATGGCAATTCGTGCTGCCTCCCAATACCTGGGATCCTATTTGACCGAATTGGTTGGTCAGTCGATGACTGCCGATCTACGCAAAACCATGGCGGCAAAAATGGTCGAATTGCCAGAATCCTTTTTAGATCGAAATCCTTCTGCGATGTTGGTTTCGCGGGTTATGAATGATGTGGGCTTAGTTAAATCCGGAATTGTGGATGGTTTCGTTTCCGTAGTTAAGGATGGCCTCACTTTGGCGGTATTGGTTGCGGTTGCTTTTTATCAAGACTGGTTACTTTCCCTGATTGCTTTTGTACTTTTCCCCTTCGCAATTGCACCCGTCCTGAAGTCTTCCAAAAAAGTTAGGCGTCATTCTAGAACCAGCCAGAATAGTTTGGCACGCTTGGCCACCTATCTTCAGGAATCAATTGTGGGTTCAAGGGTCGTCAAGATTTTTGGGATGCAGGCCTATGAGCTGGATCGCTTTGACGCCGAAAATAAATCCGTATTGCAAACAGCTCTTAAGACCACTAGGGCTAAATTGTCCAACCAGCCCTTAATGGAATTACTGGGGGCGATTGGCTTTAGTGCGGTTCTTTTATATGGGGGCGAAAGTGTGATTGCCGGCACCCGCACGACGGGAAGTTTGTTTGCTTTTATGGCATCACTCTATCTTTGCTATGCACCTTTTAAGAGCATTGCCAAATCCAATGCAACCTGGCAGCAGGGGGCTGCAGCTGCTGAGGATATCTATGCAATTCTGGATGTTCCCAATGATCCCGCCGACCCTGAGAATCCCCTCAAAGTTCCCAATTTTTCTGTGGGATTAAGTGCTCAAAGCGTTTCATTTGGCTATGGCAATGAACTGGTGATAGACAGGCTGGATCTTGAAGTGCCCTGCGGTAAAACAGTTGCCCTGGTGGGATCTAGTGGTGGTGGCAAGAGCACAATTGTGGATTTGTTTTGTCGTTTTTATGATCCCAGTTCCGGTGTGATCAGCATCGATGGGGTTGATCTCAAGGATTTGCAGTTATCAGAATTGCGCAGCATTATTTCTGTTGTAGACCAAAATACTTTTTTGTTCAATGATACAGTTGCAAATAATATTGCCTATGGCCTTTCGGAAGCCTCCATTGATGTGATTGAAGCTGCCGCCCGCTCTGCCAATGCCCACGATTTTATCTGCCAGCTTCCAGATGGTTATCACACCTTAATTGGTGAGAATGGCACCATGCTCTCGGGTGGCCAACGTCAGCGGCTGGCTATTGCGAGGGCCTTGATTAAGAACTCGCCCATCTTGTTCTTGGATGAGGCCACCTCAGCCTTGGATTCCGCTTCAGAGCAGGTGGTTCAAGAGGCCCTAGATCGGCTGATGCAAAATCGCACCACTTTGGTGGTGGCCCATCGTCTTTCGACAGTGGTGAACGCAGATTGCATCTGCGTAATTGCCAAGGGGCGGGTGGTTGAGTCTGGTCCCCACCAGGAGCTCTTGGCTCGCGGTGGACCCTATTCTCACCTATTTTCGACTCAGTTCGCAAGCGCAGAAGCGGCCTCTTCGGTATGACTAGTTCCTTGGCTGGACAAGCTTCTGTGGCCTCCAATCGGGATGATTGGGCCAGGGCCTTTCGCAATGTCACCGAGGAGCTTGATGGGGTAGGTCTCCAGCCAGTACGCGGGACTATCCCGCCGGAACTTAATGGGACCCTCTATCGCAATGGTCCGGGCCGTTTGGAGAGGGCAGGCCTATCTGTCCACCATCCCTTTGATGGCGATGGAATGATCACGGCCTTTCGCTTTGCGGAGGGATC